>JALRFT010000023.1 GCA_023261915.1 Acidimicrobiales bacterium
ACGACCTCGGCGGGGAGACCGTCACCGAGTTGGGCATCGACGTTGTCGGTACCGACTACGCCCTTGGCCAGCTTCGCCCACGCGTACGCGGCCTCATTGGTGAGGCGGGCACCGCCGATGACCCCGATGGCCTCCGGACCGTGGGCCGTGAGTGTGGTGCGCAGCAGATCCGCAGCGACCTCAACGGCCTCACTCCAACGGGCCGGACGCAGGTCGCCCCCGTCACGAACCAGAGGTTCACCGAGGCGGTCCTCGCCATTGACCGACTCGAAGGCAAAGCGCCCCTTGTCGCAGAGCCAGCCCCAGTTCACCGGGTCACTGTCGACTCCGACGTAGCGCAACAGCTCGTTGCGCGAGGACTGCACCGCCACCCGACAGCCCACCGAGCAGGTCTGGCAGGTGGACTCGGTCTGCTCGAGGTCCCACGGTCGGGCCTTGAACCGATAGGGGGTTGCGGTCAAGGCGCCCACGGGGCAGAGCTGCACGGTATTGCCGCTGAAGTACGAAGCGAACGGCTCGTCAGGGAACGTGTTGACCTCGGTCTGATTCCCGCGGTTGATGAAGTGGATCAGCGGATCGCCAGCGACCTCCTTGGCGAAACGCGTGCAGCGATCACACAGGATGCAGCGCTCCCGATCGAGCAGCACCAGATCACTGATGGGGATGGGCTTCTCGTGATGACGCTTGGACTCGACGAAACGACTCTCACCGGGCCCGTAGGCCATGGTCTGGTCCTGCAGCGGGCACTCCCCACCCTTGTCACAGACCGGGCAATCGAGCGGATGGTTGATGAGGAGGAACTCGAGCACGCCGTCCTGAGCCTTGGTGGTGACCTCGGACTCGGTGTCGACCACCATGCCGTCGGTGCACTCGAGCATGCACGAGGGCTGCAGCGTCGGACCCCGGCCGGTGTCCACCTCGACGATGCACATCCGGCACATGCCCACCGGACGCATACGCGGGTGGTAACAAAAATGCGGGATGTAGACCCCGTGACGTTCGGCCGCTGCGATCACCAACTCGCCCTTGCGGGCATCTACCGCTTTGCCGTTGATGGTGATGCTCAGTTCACCTACCGATGTGGTTGACGTCTCCTCAGCCATGGGAACCCACCGAGATCTCTACCGGGGTGACCGCGCTGCGGGCCGCAACGGCCAGATCGATCCGCGATTCGAACTCACCACGGAACCGGGTCAGCGCTGAGGAGATGGGCGACACGGCTGACGGCCCGAGCGGACAGATGGTGGTCTGCTTCGGCGGCCAGGCGATGCCCGGGGAGATGTTGTCCGAGACGTCAAGGAGCAGGTCGAGGTCGGTTGGCCGACCCTGACCCGAGATGATGCGCGTCAGGATCCGCTCGAGCCAGGTGGTCCCCTCTCGACACGGGGTGCACTTCCCGCACGATTCGTGGGCGAAGAACCGGACGAGGCTCAGACAGGCACGCACGACATCGGTGGTCTCGTCCATCACGACAATGGCTCCCGATCCCAGCATCGAACCCGCCCGATCGACCGTGCCCTTCTCGAGCGGCAGATCGAGATGCTCCTCGAAGAACCACGGGGCCGAGGCACCGCCGGGAATGAAGGCCTTGATGGCGCGGTCTCCCACGATCCCACCGCCGTACACGGGGGCGTAGATGATGTCGCGGAACGTGGTCGTGCCGAACTCGACCTCGTACACCCCCGGATTCTTCACGTGGCCCGAAACCGCAAACATCCGGGTGCCACGCGAAGCCTCGGCGCCGAGGGCGTTATAGGCCGCAGCTCCGTTGGTAACGATCCACGGGACGTTCGAGAGTGTCTCGACGTTATTGACGATGGTGGGCTGCATGTAGAGCCCCTTGGCCGCCGGGAAGAACGGTGGCTTGAGTCGGGGCATGCCGCGTTCGCCCTCAAGACTCTCGATGAGGGCAGTCTCCTCGCCCACGATGTAGGCACCGGCCCCCCAGTGGAGGACGACATCCACACTGAAGTCGCTTCCCATGATGTTGCGCCCCACGAGACCGGCGGCGTAAGCCTCATTGAGCGCCGCTGCGATCCGCTCCTGGGCAAGCGCCATTTCGCCTCGCACGTAGAGGAAGGCCTGCCCACAACCCACGGCGTAGCAAGCGATCAGCACACCCTCGATGAGCTGATGGGGATCACGCTCCATCAGCATGCGGTCCTTGTAGGTCCCAGGCTCCGACTCGTCGCCGTTGACCACCAGGTAGCGGGGCCACACTCCTGGCGGGCAGAACCCCCACTTCACACCAGCGGGGAAACCGGCGCCGCCGCGACCGAGAAGACTCGCCTCCTTCACCTCGCTACCCACGGCTTCGGGCGACATGGAGAGCGCCTTGGCCAAGGCCTCATATCCACCCGTGGCCCGATAACCGGCAAGGGTGTGGGCTTCAGGATTGCCGAAGCGCGAGGTCACGATGGGGGGCACATCGCTGACCGTCATGACGCACCTCCGTCAGCCTCGGGTATCCAGACCGGTTGGCGTCCGTCATCGGGGGCGACGGGACCGGCGGCCCGGTCAGCGGGGATGACCTGACGGACCCGGGCGAGCGTGCCGTGAGCAGGAATCTCATCAGCGAACTGGCCAGCAGCGAGGGCGTCAACCAGTTCGTCGAACGACTCGGGGGTGACCTTGTAGCGGTAGCGGTAGTTGACCTGCAGGCACGGTGCCTCGGTGCATGCGGCGATGCACTCGGCACCTTCGAGGGTGAAGGTGCCATCGGGAGTCGTCTCCCCCACCGTGACCCCGAGACGTTCCTCGGCGTGAGCCAAGAGATCGTCGGAGCCCATAAGCACACAGGAGATATTGGTGCAGATGTTCACGAGGTAGCGACCAACGGGCTCGCGCTTGAACATCTCGTAGAACGAACATGTGCCGAGGACCTCAGCCGAGCTGACACCCACCAACTCGCCGATATGGGCCATGGCCTCGTCGGTCACCCATCCATCCTGTTCCTGGGCAAGGTGCAACAGCGGGATGAGGGCTGATTTCGGACGGGGGTAGCGAGCGATGATGCTCCGGGCGAGCACCTCGTTGTCGGGACTCAATCGGGCCATCAGCGATCCACCTCCCCCATGATCGGATCCACCGACGAGATGATGGCCACGCCGTCGGCGATGAGACCGTTGTGCATCATGTGGGGAAGAGCCTGCAGGTTGGCGAAGCTCGGGGCCCGCACGTGCATCCGGTAGGGGTGCGATGAACCGTCGGCGACGATGTAGCAGCCCAGTTCCCCGCGAGGTGACTCAACCGCCACATAGACCTCGCCCTCGGGCACCTTGAATCCCTCGGTGAAGATCTTGAAGTGGTGGATCAGTGCTTCCATCGACTCATCAATGCGGGCCCGAGGTGGTGGCGTGACCTTCTTGTCCTGCACGCGATAGTCACCGGGCGGCATTGCGTCGAGGATCTGACGGATGAGACCGAGGGATTCCCGGACCTCATTGAGCCGGATGGCGTAGCGATCGAAGCAGTCGCCGTACGAGCCGACGATGACGTCGAAGTCGAGGGCGTCGTAGGCGAGGTAGGGATCGTCACGGCGTAGGTCCCAGGCGTACCCGGTGGAACGCAGAAGGGGGCCAGTGATGCCGAGCGCCAGACACTCGGCGGCCGTGATGACCCCCACGCCCTGGAGGCGCTTGCGGAAGAGCGGCTGCCCGGTGAGGAGGATGTCGTATTCGTCAAGGCGGGGAGGGATGGCATCGAGAAGCTGCAGCACGTCGTCTCGCCAGCCAGGAGGGAGGTCTGCGGCCACCCCCCCGGGACGGATGTAGTTGTGATTCATCCGCAGGCCCGTCACCTTTTCAAAGAAGCGCAGCACCTGCTCGCGTTCACGCCACCCGTAGAGCATCATCGACACGGCCCCGAGGTCCATGCCGTTGGTGGCGAGGAACAACAGATGTGACGACACCCGATTCATCTCGGTCATCAGCATCCGGATCCACGTGGCCCGCTCCGGAACCTCGACACCGAGCAGCTTCTCGGTGGCGAGGGAGAAGGCCAACTCAGTGAACAGCGGGGATGCGTAGTCCATCCGGGTCACATTGGTTGGACCTTGCAGGTACGACAGCTCCTCGCCAGTCCACTCCATACCGGTATGGAGGTAACCAATGATCGGCTTGGTCCGGACCACGGTCTCACCGTCGAGTTCCATCATCAGCCGCAGCACGCCGTGGGTGCTCGGATGCTGAGGACCCATGTTGATGATCATCGTTTCGTCGACCGGTGTGGGGGGGAACTCATCACCCTCGTCGATGGTCACCGCCATCGCTGCCGCCTCTGCTTCAGACAATCGCAGCACGGCATCGCGCTCGTGCAGCTCAGCCGCTGCGGCGCGCACGTCATCGCCGGTGACCTCGTGGCCATCAACGGTGTCGGCAGCGTTGTCGTGGTGGAGAGCGGTCACGAGCAATTCCTCAGCGGGACGGGGCGGGTGCCTTGAACTGCACCGGGATACGACCGGAGTTGTAGTCCTTGCGGAGCGGGTGGCCGGACCAGTCCTCGGGCAGCAGGATTCGGGTCAGATCAGGATGGCCATCGAAGGCGATGCCGAATAGGTCGAAGACTTCTCGCTCGGCACCGTCCACCCCCGGATGGATGGCAATGATGCTCGGCAGCCGAGGATCACTCTCCGGGACCTGCACGCGGAGACGGATCCGCTCTCGTGCGGCATGTGACAGCAGGTTGGCGACCACCTCGAACCGTTCGGGTTCGATACCTGCCGGAAGCGCACGACCCGGCTGCTCAAGATAGTCAACGGCCGTCAGGTCAACGCAGACCAAGAACCCTTCGTCGAACAGTTCAGAGATCACTCGGAGCCAGTCACCAACGGCGGGGTGCAAGACCACCTGACCACGCGAGTCGGAGACCGGGACACCGTTACGCAGCGCGGCTGGGTGGTCTTCACCTTGATCCAGCCGCCCCTCAGCCCCCTCCTCACTCACGAAGCTGACCTCTCAGAAGCGACCGATTGGGAGGTCACCAACCCGGTGCGACGACCAAGGGTGACCGGAGTGTCGACCTGGCCGTCGCGCTGTTCGATCACCAGTCCGGCACCCTCGCCCGGCCGACGCATCAACTCACCGGTTCGAATCTTTTCGTGCAGGGTCAGAATCGCATGCAGGAGGGTCTCGGGACCGGGTGGGCATCCCGGGGCGTAGACGTCGACGGGGACAACCTGATCGACACCCTGCACGATGGCGTAGTTGTTGAACATGCCTCCACTCGAGGCACATACCCCCATGGAGATCACCCATTTGGGTTCGACCATCTGGTCGTAGATCTGCCGCAGGACCGGAGCCATCTTTTGGGACACCCGACCGGCCACAATCATCAGGTCAGCCTGTCGCGGAGAGGCCCGGAAGGTCTCCATCCCCAGTCGGGCCAAGTCGTAGTGCGGACCTCCCGTCGCCATCATCTCAATGGCACAGCACGCCAGACCGAAAGTGGCGGGCATACAGCTGCGGACCCGGGCCCACTTGACCAGTTCCTCCAGGGGTGCGGTCAACACACTGTGGGGTACACCCTCCAGACCGGCTTCCAGAATTCCGTCGTCGCTACTCACGCGGCAGCACACGCAACAACTAAAGCTTCGTTGGCATATGCGCAATCTCAAAGATCTTCCTATGGATACGGGGCAAATCATCGTGTAGTAGGCGTTCCAGCTCCACCTCCAAATGCTAGAGGTTTTCCGCAACACCCCACATCTTT
>JALRFT010000117.1 GCA_023261915.1 Acidimicrobiales bacterium
GCTTCTGATCGTGGCGGGCGCCGGATCGGGCAAGACCCGCGTGCTGACCCACCGCATCGCCCACCTCATCCGAAACGGCGTCTCACCCTTCGCCATCCTCGCCATCACCTTCACCAACAAGGCTGCTGACGAGATGCGTCACCGGGTGGCTGAGCTCGTCGGACCGGTGGCGCGGGACATGTGGGTGTCCACGTTCCACTCGGCGTGTGTGCGCATCCTGCGCCGTGAAGCGTCACATCTCGGTTACCCGTCGGGATTCACGATCTACGACCAGGCCGACGCCCAGCGCCTCTGCAGCTACGTGATCCGGGATCTGGGCCTCGACGCCAAGAAGTTTCCGCACCGCTCGGTCCACGCCATGATCTCGTCCCGCAAGAACGAGGGGGTGAGCGCCCAACAACTCGAGGATGTGGCCACGCTCACCTACGAACGCAAGATCGCCGAGATCTATCGCGTCTATCAGGAGCGTCTCGTGGCGGCCGGAGCCATGGATTTCGACGACCTGCTTGTGAACGTCGTCCGCCTCTTCGCTGAGCAGCCCGAGGTCCTCGAGCGCTACCGACACCGGTTCGAACATGTCCTCGTCGACGAGTATCAGGACACCAACACCGTGCAGAACGACTTCGTGATGGCGCTCACGGCCGGGCACCGCAACGTGTGTGTCGTCGGTGACAGTGACCAGTCGATCTACCGGTTCCGTGGTGCCGACGTGCGCAACATCCTGCAGTTCGAGGAAGCATTTCCGGACGCCACCGTGGTCATCTTGGATCAGAACTACCGGTCCACCCAGACCATTCTCGATGCCGCCAATGCCGTCATCAGCCTCAACGCTTCCCGGCGGCCCAAGGAGTTGTGGACCAACGAGGGCGCCGGGGAGGCCATCGTCCGCTACCGGGCCGAAGATGAACTCGACGAGGCCCAGTGGCTCAGCATGCAGTTGCTCCACCTCCACGATGGCGGCATGTACCGCTGGGGTGACCTGGCGGTGTTCTACCGGGTGAACGCCCAGAGCCGGGTGGTGGAAGACCAGCTCAATCGCATGGGCATCCCCTACAAGGTCATCGGCGGAACCCGCTTCTATGACCGTCGGGAGGTTCGGGACGCGCTGGCGTACCTCCGCTGCATCGTGAACCCCGCTGATGAGGTGTCGATCAAGCGAGTACTGAACGTCCCCCGGCGTGGGGTGGGGGAGTCATCGGTAGGTCGCCTCGACGCCTGGTCCACGGCCAACGGTGTGACCTTTGCGGCGGCGTTGCGCAATGCCGCCGAGGCCGGCGTGACGGGAAAGGCCCTCAAAGGCATCGCCAACTTCCTGTCGCTCATCGACAGTTGTGCCGCACTGGTTCCTGACGGGCCCGGGGCGGTGCTCGGCGCGGTACTGGACCGTTCCGGGTACATCGCCGAACTGGAAGCCGAGCACTCCGTGGAGGCCGACGGGCGCATTGAGAACCTGGCGGAACTCGTCGGTGCTGCCAACGAGGCGGGCAACGTCGTTGACTTCCTTGAGCAGGTCTCCCTCGTCGCCGACGTCGATGCCCTCGATCCGGACGACACCTCAAGTGTGGTGCTCATGACCCTCCACTCGGCCAAGGGACTCGAGTTCCCGGCGGTGTTCATGGTCGGTCTCGAAGAGGGGGTGTTTCCCCACCAGCGTTCTTTTGACGCTCCCGACGAACTCGAAGAGGAGCGTCGTCTGGCCTACGTCGGTATCACCCGGGCCCGGCAGCGTCTCCACGTGTCCCACGCCTGGTCCCGGACACTGCACGGCGGGACGCAGTACAACCCGCCCAGTCGTTTCCTTGATGAGATCCCCGCCGAACTCATGACTGAGGCGGCAGGCCGAGCCGGACGTGTGGGCGGGGCGGCATCCCGGCGGTTCACGTCGAGTTCGGGTTTCGGCAGTCGTCGGGACGACCGGCCACGCCGACCCACGGTGAGTTCATTCGACCCCGATGAGGACGTGAGTTACGGCCACCGTGACCGTCTCGCCACCGGGCACATCGGACCGGGGGGTTCGGGTCCGGCGGCGACGCCGCCTCCCACCCTCGACCCCAGCGAATTGAACGTCGGCGACGAGGTCCACCATCTGGTGTTCGGCGACGGTCGCGTGGTGGGCCTTGAAGGCGAGGGGACGCGAGCGGAGGTCGTGGTTCGCTTCGCCTCGGCGGGGGAGCGGCGCCTGCTGCTGTCGTTCGCCCCGTTGGAACGCCGCTGAGGGTTCGGCGCCGGGGTGCGGGGTCAGCCGCCGGAGCGGATGATGGATGTCGTCGGCTCGGGACGCATCACGAGGTCCACGACCACGTTGCCTTCGTCATCGACGGTCACTTCGTAGGCTCGAAGTCCGCTGCCGTTGGCGTCGACGCGGGTCCCCCCACACGGATCAGCGAAGCCGCGGCCATCCCAGGTGAGCGTGCACTCCCGGCCGGTGTCACTGCGTCGTGCGTCGAACACCAACCAGCCGGTGGCCGGATCGGACCCGCTGTGCTGGAGGTACACGTCGCGGTCACCACTGGCGACATCGGCGAGCAGGAGTGGCCCGTCATTGGCGATGGCGCCGGCGAGTTCGGTGGCATTGCCGGCCACGAAGACGTCGTCACCGAGTCGAACCTCGATGCGGCTCTGTTCGGTCAGTGATGGGATGGCGAGTACGAACAGGGCGAGAACCAAGATGATTCCGACGACGAGGCCGGCAATGCCGAGCAGGACGGCTCGTGGGGATCGGGTTCGGGTGGGACGCACCGGCATGGACGCTGATGATACGGACCCGGACCCCCCAATGGCACCCCCGGGCTGGTTGAGGTCGACACCGTGCCCCCGCCGGAGGGCGGTGCGAGCCGTAGGCTCGGACCATGGAATCGGTCCGTCGTGCCGTGCTGGGAGAAGTCGGGGCGTCCGGTGCCGACGAGGTGGTGCGAGCCGCCGCCCGCCTGCTGCGCGACGGTGGGGTGGAGGTCGTGCAGCTCGGAGCGGTAGAACCCGCAGCGATCGCCGAGGTGGCTCTCCAAGAGGACGCCGGGATCATTGGATTGCCGGTGGGTTCGGGCGCCACCGCGGTGGCGGAGGTGACTGCGGCCCTCGCCGATCGAGGCCTCTCTGATGTGGTGGTCGTCGCTCTCGGGGAGGCTATGGACGATGACTGGCTTTCGGGTCTCAGCCGCCGTCTTGCCTCGCTGATCGATGGACGGGGGACCCCGGGCTGAGGGTCGACGTCGTCACTTGGGGTGGCCTGTGAGGCCCCTGTAGGGTCTCGGCCGTGGACCTTCTCGAATATCAAGGCAAACAGTTCTTCGCATCGTTTGGCATTCCCACCTCTGATGGTGCCGCAGT
>JALRFT010000134.1 GCA_023261915.1 Acidimicrobiales bacterium
GTTGGTCCGAGGCGACCCACCCGGCCATGTCAGGGAACGCGTCGACGAGGTCGTCGAGCAGAGCCCACTGGTTCGCCAGTCGTAGATCGATGCCGGGGAACGTGTCATCAGCGAGCGGGCGGTTCCGAGTCGCGGCCTCAGCGCGAGTGACATCGGCCGGTGATGGCAGTGGCGAGTAGATGTGCCCGCGGGGGACGTGGAGGTAGTGGCGGTCGGTGAGCACACGCCACGCCACACCCAGTCGTTCAGTGAATTTCATAGCCTGGGTCCACGCAACGGGATCTCAGCGAGTCGAGATGGTGACACTCGACCCGCGTCGCACGCTCGTCCCCGCCGCCGGACTCGTCGACGCCACCGGTCGTGTCGGTGATCCGGTGGTCGAGGTCACCACCAGCCCGGCGTCCTCGAGAATTCCCGCCGCCTGCTGCACGGAGAGTCCCGACACGTCGGGAACGGCCACCAGCGGCGGTCCGAGTGACACCTGGACATCAACGGGGGTACCACGGTCCACCTTGGTACCGGCACCCAGCACGCTGATCACTGAACCGGCCTTCACAGTGTCGCTGTAGGCCTCCGACACCGAACCGATGGGCAGCCCGAGCGCCTCGAGGGCTGATCGCACCTCATCGAGTGCCCGGCCGAACAGATCCTGGGGCACGGTGCGCGGTTCGGGCCCCGCCGACACCACGAGATCCACCGCTTCGCCGAAAGGCACCTCGGTGCCCGGCTCGACCTCTGCTGAGAGAACGACGCCTTTGGCAATGTCTTCGCTGTAGGCCTCGGTCACCGCACCGACGGCAAGTCCGACTTCGGTAAGCCGCGCTTCGGCGTCCGCCCGCGGAGCACCAACCACACCGTCGGGCAGTGGCACCGGCGGAGGGCCACGCGAGACCACCACCGACAGCACTGCGCCCTCGGCCAACTCTGCCCCCGCCGTCGGGTTCTGGGACACGATTCGGCCGGCCGGCACCGAGGGGTCAAAGGAGTCACTGCGGCGCAGGTCCCAGCCGGCATCCGCCGCTGCGGATTCGGCCACGGCCACCGCAACTCCAGACAGATCCGGCACTGCGGTCGTGACGACCCGCACCGAGGTCCACCACCATGCCCCGACACCAATGGCCGCCAGCAACAAAGCGACGACCGCAAGGGGCCAGCGTCGACGACGACGCCGGACCGGTACCGCACCACCGTCGGGTTCGGGGAAGCCACCGGCAGCGGTCGCAACCCCCGAGGAGATAACGGGTCCTGCCATATCGAGACCGACCTCGGTCTCATCGTGGACCCCTTGCACCGGTGCGCCCGTCTCGGGACCGAGGGGAGTGGCGTCAGCAGGCACGAGCGGAACGGGTGCCACCGGCAACGGACTTGGCGCCGGGTAATGACGGGCGATGTCGAGCAGCGCTCCCGCCAACTCGGCAGCATCAGGTCGATCAACCGCTGCGGGGGCGCCGGCGGCGGCGAGCACTTCGCCCAGTGGCCCGAGTCCCTCGGGCACCGGCAAGGCCGTGTCGACGCGGGCCATCAGGGTGCCGAGGGTGGTGTCGGCCGCGAACGGCACTGCGCCCGAAGCAGCCTCGACGAGCACCACGGCGAGGGCATAGACGTCACTGCGACCATCGAGGGTCTCACCCCGAGCTTGTTCAGGAGAGGCGTACCGAGCAGTGCCGAGCACCGCTCCCATGGGTTCGGTCCACGTTGCCTCGGCGAGCGCACGTGCCAGACCGAAGTCAGCGATGCGGAGGCGGGCCTCGTCGTCGAACAACAGGTTCGCCGGCTTAATGTCCCGGTGGACCAGTTGTTGTCGGTGGGCGTAGGCCAGCCCCCGGGCCGCCTCGAGACCGACGAGGAGCACCTGGGAGACCTCGAGTGGACCGTTGCGATCCAGCATCGACCGCAGACTGCCGCCGGCAAGGAACTCGGTGACCAGATAAGGGGTGATGCCGTCCTGACCCCAGTCGTGCACGGCGAGGACGTTGGGATGATTCAGTGACGCTGCCACCTGGGCTTCGGCCCGGAACCGGCGCAAGAAGGCGTCGTCGTCAGCGAGCGCAGGGTGAAGCACCTTGACGGCCACCCGGCGCTGCAGGGTGACGTCCTCACCGAGATACACCGACGCCGAGGCACCGGAACCCACGAGGGTCACCAGCCGGTAGCGACCGCCCAGAACCTGACCGACGCGGTCGGTGACCTGAGGGAACGCCACGTCATGAAGGGTAGCGGTCGTCAGGTCCGCCACCGGGTCAGCCACGGGCCCGACCGCAGCGCCGATGCCACACTGCACGCCCCCGCCGGGCAGACTTAAGGCGTGCCTCGTGTCGTGAAGTTCCTCGTGTTGCCCGGGCTCGTGATTCTGATCGTCGTCGCCATCGTCTCCGCCGTCCGCATTAGCGGTGACCGGCCCGAGACCGAGATCCCCGGCATCGTGTCGCTGGTCCCCGGCCCCGGCAATCAGGTCCTGTTGCAGAGCCCGATCGGGGTGGTGGTCCTGCCCGCATACGACGCCAGCCTGAAGGTGAACGGGGTGACGATCCCCCCCAGCGAGATCAACGCTCCCCTCAACCCCGGCGAGGTGATCTTCCAGCCCGGAGCGGGCAAGGTCATCAACGAACTGCTGCCCAACGTGAACTGTGTGGAGGCCCAGGTCTGGCGCCGGGAACTCGGACCCGGGACCGCCGCCACCCGAGAGTGGTGCTTCCGGGCGAACTAACGCCCTCAGGTACCAATCAACGCTGCGAGTTCGGCCAGCGCTGGAGTCGGGTCTTCGCCCACCACGATGCCCGCCATACCGATCCGTCTCGCAGCGGCGACATTGCCCGGCCAGTCATCGAGGAACACGGCACTCGTCGGGTCATTGACGCCGAGGCGCTCGAGGGCCAGACGGTAGATGGCAGCGTCCGGTTTGCGGACGCCGACCTCGCAGGAATCCACGACGTCGTCGAAGAGTTCGTCGAGTGGCAACAGGGGTCGCCAAAATTCGCGTGCTTCGAGCACGTTGTTGGTGAGCAGGCCTGTGCGCAGCCCCGCCGCGCGCGCCGCCCGGGTGGCGTCGACCACCTCGGTACGTACTCCGTCCATCCGCTCACCCATCACCCGGAACAGGTCCCATAGGTCGAGATCCACCCCGGCGGACTCCCGGGCGTGGGCGAGCACCTCGTCTCGACATTGCACGAGATCAAGCTCACCGCGTTCGGCCCGATGCCAGGGGTGGTCGGTGTCGAGGTCGTAGGGACCGAGCAGCAGAGTGACAGCCGTCTCGGCGTCCAGACCGACGGCGACTCCCACGTCAGCTGCAGCAGCGAAAGGTGAGGCGGTGTACACCCCACCGAAGTCGAAGACGACCGCTTCCATCGTCATGGTCCTCCCAGCACCCGCTCGAGCGGTTCCCCCGCCAGCAGCCGGACGAACGCCGCCTCATCAACCACGGGCACCCCGAGCTGTTCGGCCTTGGTCACCTTGGCCGCACCCGGCGAGGCACCGACCACCACCACAGTCGTCTTAGCCGACACCGAACCCGGGGCCTTGCCCCCTCGGGCGGTGATGGCTTCGGTGGCGCCATCGCGCGAGAAACCGTCGAGTGTGCCGGTGACGACGATGGACAGGCCCGCGAGCACATCGGCTTCCGCTTCGGGCACGCCGGCCAACTGCGACGCCGTCGGCTGGGTCAGATTCACTCCTGCCGCCCGCAACTTGGCCAGCACATTCCGATTCTCGGATCGAGCGAGGAAGTCCGCCACACTCGCCGCAATGACCGGACCGATCCCCTCCACCACGGCGAGTTCATCCACCGTCGCGGCTTCGAGGTTGTCGAGCGACCCGAAGTGTTCGGCGAGCACCCGGGCCACCGTGCCGCCGACGTGGCGAATGTTGAGACCCACGAGCAGATTGGCGAGTGGTCGCTCCTTGGACGCCTCAATAGCGGCGGCGAGGTTTGCCACCGACAATTCGCCGAAGCCTTCGAGACCGGCGAGACGGTCGTAGTCAAGGGAGTAGATGTCAGCGACGTCAGCAACCATGCCCAGTTCGCCGAACAGATGCACCCGCTGTTCCCCGAGGCCTTCGATGTCCATGGCCGATCGGGAGGCAAAGTGCTCAATGGCTCCCGCCACCCGGGCCGGACACCGTTCGTTGCTGCAACGGTGCTCCACCTCACCCACGGGCCGCTCGAGTGGGCCACCGCACGAAGGGCACAGCGTGGGGAACACCCACGGCGCACTGTCGGCGGACCGGTCGGCGAGCACCGGACCAACGACTTCTGGGATGACGTCACCGGCCTTGCGGACGATGACGGTGTCTCCAACCCGCACGTCCTTGGCCGCCACCTGATCGGCGTTGTGCAATGTCGCCATCGCCACGGTCGACCCCCCGACGAATACCGGCTCGAGGACGGCGAAGGGTGTGGCCCGACCCGTGCGGCCGATGGACACGCCGATGTCGAGCAGGGTGGTCGTGCGTTCCTCCGGTGGGAACTTGTAGGCCACTGCCCACCGGGGAGCCCGGGCCGTGGACCCGAGACGTTCACGCACGGCAAGATCGTCGAGTTTCACCACGACACCATCGATCTCGTAGTCGAGGTCGTGGCGCCGGGCCTGCCAGTCGGCGCAGTAGGCGCTCACCTCGGCCAGCGATCCGACCAGACGACGCTCAGGGTTCACGGGGAAGCCGAGGGACGACATCCAGTCCATGGTCTCGTGATGGGTGGCGAGCACCGGACCCCCGACGACCTCACCGAGTTGGTAGGACCAAAACGCCAGACGGCGGGTGGCAGTGACAGCTGCATCCTTCTGCCGCAGCGAACCTGCGGCCGTGTTGCGAGGGTTGACGTAGGTCTTTTCCCCCGCCGCGAGTGCCTCGGCATTGATGCGGTCGAACTCGGGGATGGGCAGGTAGACCTCCCCTCGCACCTCGACCACCGGCGGTGCATCAGGCCCGAGTTGCTCGGGGATTGCCGCCACGGTCCGCAGGTTGGCCGTGACGTCCTCACCCACCCGCCCGTTGCCCCGCGTCGCCCCCTGCACGAGGGCACCCTCCTCGTATCGAAGTGAGACCGCTAGCCCATCGATTTTGAGTTCGCAGACGTACCCCGTCGATGTCTCGTCGACGCCTAGGTCAGCCAGTCGTCGCCGGGTGCGCTCCGCCCACGCCGCCAACTCATCGGCGTCCATGGCGTTGTCGAGCGACATCATCGGGACCCGGTGCACCACCTCGGCAAACGTCGCCGCGGCCGCACCCGCCACCCGGCGGGTGGGGGAATCCGGCGTGATCAAATCCGGGTGCTGTTCTTCAATGGCCAGCAATTCCCGCACCAGCGCGTCGTAGTCGGCGTCAGGAATTTCCGGCTGGTCAAGCTCGTAGTAGAGGCGGTCGTGGCGACCGATGGCTTCGCGGAGTTGTTCCACCCGCGCCACCGGATCGACGTCACCCACCAGGTTGGCGTCGGGAGTCGATCGGGGCACCACCGAAGCCTACCGACCGGTCCAGGTCGGACCCGGCGCCACGCGCAAGGGGTGGTCAGGCTCCGGCGGAGTACCGGCTGGCGATGGCCTGATCGTGGAGACGTTCGGCCAGACGGTTGGTAAACCACACCACCTGCTCGGCCTGGGTCACGCCGTGACGGGCCAGACCACACGCCGGGGTGATCATGGCTTGGGTGCGCAACAGCACCGGGTCGCACCCGCCTTCAGTGACGAGATCGGACCACAGCAGGTTGAGTTGCCGCCACATGCGATCCACCGTCGTGCCGATGGGACGGTCGGTGGGGACGGCCCCCCACGCCACCCAGCCGCCGGCATCAAGGAACGAGGCGAACGCCGCGGCGGCGCGTTGCAGGCCGCCATCGGTGGGCAACGACAAGATCTGCGGTCCGGCTTGCATGATGAGTCGCCAGTCGGCGTCCGTGGCGCAACAGTGCAGACCGGAGATGGCCCCATGTTCGATGGCGGCCAGGGCACTCGAGGTCAGATCGATGGCCTCCACTGGCGAGATGGGGAACCCCGACACCATGGCTGAACCGAGCACGGGCTCGTCAACGAAACACACGATCTGCGCCTCGGGCACGCGGGCACCGGCGTAATCCACGAGCGCCGCAGCCCGTTGCCGCACTGCTTGACCGGCGACACGGAAGGCCAGGTCGGCGTCGACGCCCGCCGCGTGCAGAGCCACACCCAACGTCACCGGGCCGGTGACCGCCAGTTTGATCGGCCCGCGTCGCTCGGCCGTGGCTGTGAGGAACGCCCGCAGTCCAACGAAACCGTCCGAGGAAAATCCTGCGTCCCACAACGGTGCTTCGGGGTCGAGCGCAGCGTCGTCGATCACGAGTGAGCCGTCATCGGTCACGGTGATCCCGACCACACCGTGAGCGGCCTGGGCGATCATGGACTCCCGCCGGGAGCGGCCCGGCAATGATGGTGCCGCCGGGAGTCGTTGCTGATTCCGCACGGCGAAGTCGACCGCCTCGGACGGATCGATGTGGGGCAAGCTGCCGATCGAGGTGGCGAGACCCACCTGCATGCGGATGCGACCCGTGCCCGCGCCCGTCGGCGTCACGGCACCGGTCGCCGTCTCTCCGGCAACCATCAGGCCCCCCGCCCGGTCAGGTCCACGGGACACGGATTAGCCACCCGGACGGATCGCGAGCAAATCTTCGGGCGTGTTTTCTCCGACCGTGGCCGTACCCATCGTGGTGGCCCTCTGCTGGTTGCTGCTGCCCTTCACCGCCGGCGACGCCTTCGCCGCCGCCCTCGACGATCGTTCCGGAACCGCCCAGTGGGTGATCGGGGTCACGGCGTGGGCAGTGTGGGCCGCCGGTGCGGTGGCCATCGCCGTCCCGCGAACCTCGAGCCTCACGGTCGCCCGTTTCCTCGTGCCGGGAGCACTGGTGGCCACCATCGCGGCGGCGGCCGTGGCCACCACTGACGGGCCCGGCACCGGACTCACGGGGCAGGGACTCCCTCCCACCGGTGTCGTCGGACTGGTGTGTGCGACCCTCGCCGCCACTCTGGTGCTGACCGCCCTCTTCGGCGACCGGAGCATCAACGGCTCGTCCTACGGCGCCGAACGGCGATTCGCCCTGCGGCCCCCGGCGTCGGCGCTCGTGCTGGTGACCGCCCTGTGGCTCGTCGCCATGGCTGCCGCGGCCGCAGGTCCTCTGCTGCTCGCCAGTGGCTCATGGGCCGTCGGGGGGATCGTCACCGTGCTCGGTCTGGCCCTCGGAGCGGTCATCATGCGTCGAGCCCACATCCTGGCCCGACGATGGTTGGTGCTGGTTCCCGCCGGAGTGGTGGTCCACGACCCGTGGATGCTCGCCGACTCGCTGCTCGTACAACGAGCCAACCTCGTTGACATCGTGCCCGCCGCCGCTGAAACCACGGCCACCGATCTCACCGCCGGAGCCCAGGGACTCGCCCTCGAGATTCGCCTCCGACAGCCCTCCCCCATCGTGACCACCGCCGCCCGGCGCACCGCCGATGGTTCCCTCACGGCACCCTCGATCGACGTGGAGGCCGTACTCGTCGCCCCGACACGACCGGGTGCGGTGATGCGCACCCTCGCCAACCGCTCGGCCCGGTGACCACCAGCGTCACCTCTCAGGTGGCGACGCCGCCTCCAACGACAACCTCACCGTGGGGGCCCTGGTCGTAGAACACGAGACTCTGACCGGGAGCGATGCGACGCACGGGTGTGCCCCAACGCACCTCGAGCGAACCGTCCTCAGCGGACACGAGGTTGGCTGGCACCGGAGTTCCGTGGGCGCTGGCCTGCACGGCGAACGCACCGGTCACCGGTTGGTCCGTCCACTCGAGTTGCCGCACCGTCGTCGTCGCAACCTCCAGTTCGTCAAGCGTCCCGACCGTCACCGTGCGAGACGGCACGTCGACCGCTACGGCGAAGCGGTACTCACCACTCCCCGACAGACCCAGACCGCGCCGCTGACCGACGGTGACGAGTTCGACCGCCTCAACCGAACCAACCTCTTCCCCCGAGGTGTCGACGAGCCGGCCCGGATGCAACTCCACCCGTTGGGTGAGGAACCCCTGGCGGCCCGACGCCGAGGTGATGAAACACACGTCCTGGCTGTCGGGCTTGTCCGCCGTGCGGAGTCCGAGTTCGGTGGCCCGGGCCCGCACCTGGTCCTTGGTCATGTCCCCCACCGGGAACGTCACCCGTCCCAGGGCTTCCTGGTTGAGCATGTAGAGCACGTATGACTGGTCCTTGGCCGCATCGGCACCCCGGGCCAACCGGTGGGTCCCGTCGCCGAGGGTCACGACCCGGGCGTGATGGCCGGTGGCCACCCGCTCGAACCCGAGCGCCCGGGCCCGGTTCAAGAGACGATCGAACTTGAGGTGACGATTGCACTCAATGCACGGGTTGGGTGTGCGGCCCGCGGCGTGGTCGTCGACATAGGGCTGCACCACGTGTTGGGTGAACTCGTCGGCGAGGTTGAACACGTGATGGTCGATGTCGAGCTGCTGGGCGACCCGACGGGCGTCCTCGACATCGGACACGGCACAGCAACCGCTGTCGGACTCCCCACCCCACAACCGCAGTGTCACCCCGACGACATCGAAGCCGTCCTCCACCAGCAGGGCAGCCGCCACCGACGAGTCGACACCCCCCGACATGGCCACCATGACGCGACGGTCGTGAGCGATGCTCATCGCTCACCGGCCCGACTGGGAACGTCGAGGAGCCGAAGTCGGGCGACGGCGTCGGGCAGCGCGGCGGCGACACGCTCAACCACGACCTCATCGCTCGTCCACCCGAGTGAGAACCGCAGCGATCCCCTCGCCTGTTCGGAAGTGACACCCATGGCGGCAAGCACGTGGGATGCCTCAGTGGCACCACTGGCGCACGACGAAGCGGCTGAGGCGGCGATGCCGGCGTCGTCAAGCAGGAACAACAACGCCTCTGACGACACGCCCTGCACACAGACGTGGCAGATCGTCGGCAGTCGACTCGGCCGCGCCGCACCGTCACGACCCACCGTGGCCACCACACCGGGGACCGAGGTGACCACCGACTCCAGTTCGTCGCGCAGTGACGTCATTCGGGCCGCGGTGGCATCACGATGGGTGAGCACGAGATCGGCCGCCACGCCCAGGCCGACGATGCCGGCCACGTTGTGGGTCCCCGACCGTCGACCGCGTTCCTGGCCACCGCCGCGCAGACGGGCGGCGACTGCCACACCGGGGCGAACGGCGAGCGCCCCCACCCCCTTGGGGCCCCCAATCTTGTGGCCACTCAGCGAGACGAGGGCGGCAGCCGAGGCGAGTTGCCGCAGATCGCACCACGCCGCCGCCTGCACGGCGTCGGTGTGCAGCACTGCGTCGGGTGCATGACGGGCCACCACGGCGGCGACAGCGTCGAGGGGCTGGATGGTGCCCACCTCGTTGTTGGCCGCCATCACCGACACGAGACTGACCGGCGCCTCGTCGGTGTTGACCAGCTGTCGTGAGAGATCATCGAGGTCCACCACGCCGACGGCGTCGACCGCCACCGTGGCCCCACCCCGATGCAGAACCGGGTCGAGCACGGCGTGGTGTTCGATGGCACTGCACACGGCCCGGCCCCCCACGGCGTCGAGGACACCGTTGATCGCGAGGTCGTCAGCCTCGGTGCCACCCGAGGTGAAGACCACTTCGCCCGGGGCACAGCCGAGGAGTTCGGCGACCGGTTCACGGGCCTCGTCCACGGCGCGCCGGGCAGCGCGGGCGCGGGCGTGACTGCCCGACGGGTTCCCGAAGTGCTCGGTGAGCCACGGCAGCATGGCCTCGACGACCTCGGGGCGCGTCGGGGTGGACGCAGCGTGGTCGAGGTAGGCCTCGGGAGGCGGCAGGCCCAGATCCATGAGCCAAGCGTACGACGCCGGGTGCGCCGGAGCGACCGGCGGGTCCCTAGTTGAACAACGTCAGCAGTGGGTCCTGCCACTGGGCCGCCGCCCACAGCGACCCCACGAAGAACAATGCCGACAGCCCGAGCCCGATCCCCACGGCCGCCGCCATGCTGGGCGCCCGTCGGTCCACGGCCACCATGGCCGCACCCGTCGCCATGCCGCCGATCAGCCCGCCAATGTGGCCGCCGATGGAGATGCCCGGCACGGCGAAGGTGATGAGCAGATTCACCACCACGAGGGTGATCAGTCCCGAGCTCCGCAGACTCACTCCCGCAGCGCGCTGGAGCACGACCGCAGCCCCCATGAGACCGAAGATGGCGCCCGATGCTCCGACGGTCATGCCCACGGGCGACAACAACATGACGCCGAACGAGCCCGCAAGCAGCGAGGCGAGATAGAGGACGACGTACCGCTGCCAGCCGAGGGCACGTTCGATCTGGGTGCCGAGCAGCCACAACACGACCATGTTGAAACCGATGTGCAGCAGTCCACCGTGGAGAAAACCGCCGGTAATGAGACGCCACCACTCCCCGTCGGCGACACCGAAGGGGTAGCTCAGGCGGTAGGGGGCGTGGCCGATGAGCCCAAAGTCCTCAACGAGTGGTCCGCCGCTGCCCTGCAACACCTGTTGGGGGGCACCCGAGGACACCACGAGGGCGATGAACGCCACCACGTTCAACCCGATGAGGATCTTGGTAGCGATCGGGTCACTCGCCGCCAACGGATTGCGCACGACCCGCTGTGCACCCGCCGAGGTGCACGCCGGACAGTGGAAACCCACCGAGGCGGGAATCATGCAGTCGGGACAGATGGGACGCCCACAACGCTGGCAACTCACACCGGCACGCCGGTCGGCGTGGCGGTAACAGGTGACGACCGGGGGGGTGTCCACCTCCTGACCGTACCGCGCTACTCGCCGGTGAAGATCGCCTTGCCGGGTCCGTCGGCGAGGAAACTTGCCACACCGATGGCGGCGTCGCGGGTGCCGAACACCTCCCCGAACAGGCGGCGCTCGAGCACGAGTCCGTCGGCGAGGGTCATGTCGAGCCCCTCGTCGATGGCCGTCTTGGCCAGGGCTAGGGCCCGCCGGGGTCCCGCCGCCAACGAGGCGGCGAAGGCCAGAGCCTCATCCCGCAGCTCAGCGGCCGGCACCACCCGGTCCACGAGACCCATGCCGAGGGCCTCGTCGGCGCCCACCTGTCGTCCCGTGAGGATCAGATCCTTGGCCCGGGCCGGACCAACCAGGCGACTCAGCCGCTGGGTCCCACCACCGCCGGGAATGATCCCGAGAAGAATCTCGGGCTGGCCCAACACGGCGTTGTCCGCCGCCATCCGCAGATCACATGCCAGTGCCAACTCACACCCGCCACCGAGGGCGTACCCGTTCACGGCCGCCACGACCACGGCAGGAATCGCTGCCACGGCGTCAAGGGCCTTGTGGAACGACTCGGCGATCACCGCAGCCTCACTGCGGCCACCGAACTCACTGATCTCGGCGCCGGCGGCGAACATCCGGCCCCGTCCGGTGATCACCACCGCCCCCGGTGGATCGGCCGTGAGCGCAGCAGCAATGGTCGCCAACTCGGTGAGCACGGCCTTGGACAACGTGTTGGCCTTGCCGTGGGAGATCTCGACAAGGGCAACGCCGCCATCGAGCCGGGTGAGTTCCACGAGTGGACCAGGGGTCGGGGATGCGTCGGTCATGGGCCGAGACCATAGCGGGGAGACCTCACCCGCGGGTCCGAGGCGAGCGATCCCCACAGCAGTGATGCGGTGGGGATCGGTAATGTCGGCTCAGCGGCCTCACCCGGCCCGACGTCCACCCACCTCAGGAGAACACAGCAACCATGAAGAACATCGTCAGCGAGTTCAGGGACTTCATCAACCGGGGCAACGTGATCGATCTCGCCGTGGCGGTCGTCATCGGTGCTGCGTTCGGGGCAGTGATCACGAGCTTCACCAACGACATCTTCGGCGGCATCCTCGGAGCCATCGGGGGAAAACCCTCGATTGGTGATCTGACCTTCACCATCGGTGAGGGCGATATCCGCTGGGGTGCATTCCTCGACGCCGTCATCAACTTCCTCATCATTGCCTTCGCCTTGTTCCTCGTCATCAAGGGCATCAACGCCGCCCAGAACCTCGCCAAGCGCAACGCCGCCGAGGAAGAGACCGAGGAGGAGAGCGAGATCGAACTGCTTCGTGAGATCCGTGACGCCCTGGTGCGTCGCGACTGACAGCGGTCGATTCAGGGACCCTCGGCGCCGAGCAGTTCGTCGGTCGCTGACCACGGGTCGAGTCGGCGGTCGGCAACGGCGTCACGAACCTGCTCGAAACGGGAACCCTCAGCGAGGGACGCCGCGCGCTCCCGGAGGCGCTCGGCGAGGATCCGGTGCAGCTCGCTGTCGAGGCGACGTCGCCGCCGCTGAGACAGTTCACCGGTGGTCACGAGATGTTCCCGGTGCGCAGTGATTGCTTGGCGCAGGGCGTCAACCCCCTCGCCGGTGGTCGCCGTGGTGGCCACGACCGGCGGTCGCCAACCCCCGCTGCCGGCGACCGGTGACAGATCCAACATCTGTTCAAGATCGCGCCTCGTGTCCGCCGCGCCCGGACGATCGGCTTTGTTCACGACAAAGATGTCGGCGATCTCCATGAGGCCGGCCTTGTTGGCCTGCACACTGTCACCCCATCCAGGATTCACGACCACCACGACCGTGTCCGCCGCCCCCACCACCTCGACCTCGACCTGACCCACACCGACGGTCTCAAGCACGATCCACGGGTAGCCAACCCCGTCGAGGACCCGGATCGCCTCGGGAGCGGCGAGCGCCAGACCTCCGAGATGACCGCGGGTGGCCATCGAGCGGATGAAGACTCCCTCATCAAGGGTGTGATCCCCCATGCGGACCCGGTCACCGAGAATGGCACCGCCTGTGAAGGGTGACGACGGGTCGATGGCGAGGACGGCCACCCGCTCACCGCCACGGCGCAAGGTGCCCACCACGGCATTCGTCAACGTGGACTTCCCCGCCCCGGGCGCACCGGTAATACCCACCACATAGGCCGAGCCGCCGCGGGGGTAGGTCAGTTGGCCAACCGCCCGGGCCTGATCACCCCCCTGTTCGACGGCGGACAGCAGACGCGCCAGTGCACCACGGTCGCCACCGACGGCAGCATCGACGAGCGCTGCGGGGTCACGGGTCTGGTCGGCCACGACGAGAGCCTACGGCGCCGGTGACAGCGTCAGAGGGTGACGGGGCTCTCCCCCACCTCGGCGGCCGTGTCCCCCATGTTGCGGACCTCGGTCACTCCGGGCACCCGATCCTTGAGGATCCGTTCCACCCCGGCCTTGAGGGTCACCGTCGACGCCGGACACGACACGCACGCCCCCACGAGTTCGACGGTCACCACACCAGAGGTGTCATCAACCTCGTGGAGGACGATGTCGCCGTTATCGGCCTGGATGGCTGGACGGATGGCCTCGATGACCTTCTCAACGGCGTCGCGCATGACTCCATCGTGCCCTGTCGGCGGACCAATTCACAACCACCCGGCCCGAATGGCCATGCGCCCCACCGACGAACACCGGCGGGAACCTCAGTCGAGGATGTCGACGCCGGCACCAAGAGAGGTGAGCTTGCCGACAAAATCCTCGTACCCACGGGCGATGTGATCAGCCCCGGCCACCACGGTCTCACCCTCGGCCCGAAGCGCCGCGACCACGAGGGCAGCCCCGGCCCGGATGTCGGGGGCCCGCACCGGTGCCCCGGAAAGTCGCTCCCGGCCCCGAACCACCGCATGGTGACCTTCGGTGCGGATGTCGGCACCCATGCGTACGAGTTCGTCGATGTAGCGGAACCGTCCGGCGAACAGGTTCTCGGTGACGATGCTCACTCCGTCGGCGGTGGACAACATGGCGACGAGCAGAGGCTTGTAGTCGGTGGCGACACCGGGGTAGGGAAGGGTGGCGACGCTGTCGACAGCGTGCAACCGATCGGGGGCGTGCACGATCAGGCCCGGCTCAGGTCCATCGGTGGGCACGATCTCCATCCCCATCTCGGTCAGCTTCGCCAACACCATGTCCATGTGATCGGCGCGAGCCCCTGCGATCTCGATGTCGCCGCCAGCAATTCCCACCGATGCCAGCCACGTGGCGGCCTCGATGCGGTCAGGGATCACGGTGTGCTCGGCTGGTTCCAGTTCGCTGACGCCCTCAATGGTGATCGTTGACGTCCCGGCACCGGAGATGTTGGCTCCCATGGCACTGAGGAATGCAGCGATGTCGGCGATCTCGGGTTCACGGGCGGCGTTCTCGATCGTGGTCGTGCCTTTGGCCAGCACTCCCGCCATCATGGCGTTCTCCGTCGCCCCCACACTCGGGAACTCAAGCAGGATCCGCGTTCCGACGAGACCGTCGGTGGTGCCCTCCACGTAGCCATGAGCGGCGACGAAGGTGCCACCGAGTTCCTCAAGCGCCCGCAGGTGCATGTCAATCGGTCGGGGTCCAAAGTCGTCACCGCCGGGCAGCGCCACCCGCGCCCGGTTCTCAACGGCGAGGAGCGGACCGAGCACGACGATCGAGGCTCGCATCCGTTCCACGAGCTCATAGGGAGCTTCGGGGACGATGAGGTCCGGACGATGGATGTGCAGTGTCGAACCGTCCGCCCACGCCACCTCAAGGCCCATCGACCGCAGCAGGTCCGACATGCATTCCACATCGGTGATGCGCGGCACGTTGTGCAGAACTGTGGTGCCACGCGCCATCACTGCTGCGGCCATGAGCTTCAGTGCCGAGTTCTTGGCTCCGGCCACCCGGACACGGCCACGCAAGGCTCCCTGAGGTCGGATCCGGAGTCGTTGCACCCCCCAAGTATGCTCCGCCGCCGAAGCAGGCACCCGTCCGCCGTCGGCCGAGGTCCGAACGTGCCCACCGTCACGCGCACCACTGTCACGAACCAATCCGGCGCCGAACGACTGTGCGCGCCCCGCGACGACTTCGTCCTTGAAGCCCCTGACGCACGCCGACCGCTGTGCTTTTCGCTCGCCAAGGGGCCCTTCGATCACTGGGAACGCATGGTGACCGTCGTTGCCGACGACAACGGGGATGAGGAAGGCCAGGTCGTCACCGAGACCATCTCGTTTCGTCTCGCCCTACCCGTGTGGCGGGTGGTGTTCACCCCCCTGGTGCGTCGAGCCGTCGTCCGACCAGCATCCAAGCGCCGTTCCATCTGGTGGCTGCCCCCCGACCGCCTCGACGCTGAGGTCGCTCGCACACTCGCCCGGCTCTGTCTGATCTCGCTCGCGGCGGGATATCTCGGCACCCTGCTCACCCAGACCAACACCTTCGCCAAAGCCCAGTTCGACAGTTCCGATACGGCGCTGAGCACCATGTTGGCGGGGGTGCGTCTTGCTGCACTGCTCGCCCTCGCCGTCGTGGCCCTCGCCGATCGCAAAGGGCGACGATCGGTCCTCTTGTGGTCGGCGGTAGCGGCATGCGCCCTCGCCGCCACCGGGGCGCTCGTGCCCGATCTTGCGTGGCTGGGTATCAGCCAGACGGCAGCGCGCACGGCCTCGACATCCATGGCCATCATCATCGGGATCTTTGCCATCGAGGAGATGCCGGCAGGGTCACGGGCCTACGCCGTCTCGGTACTCGCCATGAGTGCGGCGCTCGGTGCCGGCGGATGTGTGGCGGCCCTGCCGCTTGCGGATCTCGGTGAGGGTGGTTGGCGACTCCTCTACCTCATTCCTCTCGCCTTCCTCCCCGCCGTGGCGCTCCAAGCGCATCGACTCCGCGAAACCCGCCGCTTCCTCGCCACCGGGGCCGCTGCTGCCACCGAGTCACACGTGGCACCACACATACCCACCAATACCTCCCGGGAAGCCAAGCGTTCCCAGCGTCGACGATTCGTCCTCTTGGCCTCGAGCGCCCTACTGCTGTCACTGTTCACGACGCCGGCGTCCCAACTGCTCAACGAGTACCTGCGCACCGAGCGCGGGTTCACGGCGTTCGGAATCACGCTTTTCACCATTCTCACCAACACCCCTGGTGGCATCGGGGTGATCGCCGGAGGGCGTCTCGCCGATCGCCGGGGCCGACGTATCGTCGGGGCGGTGGCCGTGGGAGGCGGCGTGGGATTCACCGTGGCCATGTTTCTCGCCTCGGGCCCATGGATCTGGATGTGGTCGGCGGTCGGAGCGATCGTGGGAGCAGCGGCGGTCCCCGCCCTCGGGGTGTACGGCCCCGAGTTGTTCCCCACAGCGTCACGGGGTTCAGCCAATGGAGGCATCAACGTGGCGGCGGTGACCGGTGCCATCGTGGGTCTGCTGACCGCCGGGTATCTCAGCGACCTCTTCGGAGGCCTGCCCGGCGCCATGGCCGTCCTCGCCGTCGGACCCGCCATCGTGGTGTTGCTCGTGGTGTTCGCCTACCCCGAAACCGCCCACCGGGAACTCGAGGACATCAACCCCAGCGATAGCCGACCGCCACCATGACCCCCGCAGCCCTCTCCCGACAGGTCACCACTACGATGCGTCCCGTGCCCACGACCCGCCCCCGACATCAACTCCTCACCGCGCTGGTCGTGTTGTTGGGGACGGCGGGCCTCCTTCTCGGGGCGTGCGCCTCAGATCCAACGAGCGAGCCGGCACTCAACACCTCGGTCACCCTGCCCGAAGGTGAGGTCGCTGCCGACCTGCCTGGCACGTCCTATGTAGCGCGACCCAAGGCGCAGGGAGAGATCGCATTTCGTGCGGCACCGTCGTCAAGCGCAGAGGTGGTGACCACGCTTGCCAACCCCCGACCGCTCGCCACCGAACCACCGGTCTCAATTCCTCTTGTGCTGTTGGTTGCCGAACGACAGGGCGACTGGGCCAAGGTGTATCTGCCGATCCGTCCCAACGGGTCCACCGGATGGATCCTCGCCGACGAACTGAACATCAGTACTCACCCGTGGCGGATCGAGGCACTGCTCGATGAGTTCAAGTTGAAGGTGTACAAGAACGAAGAAGTTGTGTTTGAAACGGCCATCGGCGTGTCACGGGAGAACGCTCCCACACCCGGCGGTCTCTACTACACGACCGAACTCCTGCAGCCTCCCGACCCCAACACCGTCTACGGAACCTACGCCTACGGCCTGTCAGGTTTCTCTGACACGTTCCAGGAATTCAGCGGCGGCCCCGGCCAGTTGGGCCTGCACGGCACCAACGAACCGTGGGCCATTGGGACCCGGGTGTCCTCAGGATGCATCAGGCTCAACAACGACGACATCAGTTTCATCGTCGAGCAACTCAAGCTCCCGCTCGGAGTCCCCGTCGACATCATCACCGGCACTGCCCCCACGGGGTGACCCGGCCGTGAGCAGCGCTCAGAACGAAGAGTCGAACGGCACGAACGTGCTGGCGTAGACCAGACAGAGTGATGACTCGCTGTTCCCGTCGCATGACACGTCGTCAATGAAGATCGTCACCTCACTCAGCTGATCGGGGATCGCGGTCCCAGCGTCCTCGCCAATGGTGGTCATTGTGAACCCGAGGGCGCCACCATCGGTCGGTTGCAGGCCACTGATCTCCACCGCCACCTCAAACTGCTGGCCTGTCGGGGTCGCACCCGTGAGCACGGCGTTGGGGGGCGATGATCCAAACAACGTGTCCCATTCGGCGACGAGATTGGCCGGGGTGAAACGAACGGCCCGCCGTTCCGGCCGGTCGGTGAAAGCAACGACGTCACCGGGTTCGTTCAGGATCACCTCGGTGCCGGTGGGACCCGTGCCGGCATCGACCCGAGCGGATGGCCCGATGATGGCGAACAACCAGCTGGCCGGTTCCGGCCCGCTCGGATCACGCGCCTGCTCTGAGGAGGTGACCGCCGATCCACAGGCGACGGCACTGACAAGGGAGACCGTGGTCAACCCAATCACCAATCGTCGGACGACAGGCGATGACCATCGGCGAGGTACAAACATCGCCAAAGCCTATTGACCGCATCAGCGACGCTCGGATCAGGCCGTTGGCCCGGCGTACCAGCAAGCCGATCAGAGCGTTGCCATCCAGTCAGCGACCGCAGCGGCAACGTCAGCGTCAGCTCGAGGGTCGTGGGCACCCGACACCCACACCTGCGTCAATGGGCCGCCGATGGCTCCGACGGCGGCCGCGAATTCGTCCGGCGACCCGAATGGATCCTTCGTTCCCGACACCATGAGCGTGGGAACCGTGATGGCGCCGAAGTGTTCCGTGCGCAGGCGTTCCGGCTTTCCCGGGGGATGGAGTGGATAACTGAGCAGCACAAGACCCGCCACCTCGAGCCCCTCGGCAACCGCCATCGAACACATCCGGCCGCCGTAGGAACGACCACCGATCACGAGTCGGGCAGGGTCCACACCCCACGCTCGGGCCTGGTCGGCCACCGCGTCCACCACCCCGGCGATGTCGACGGCGGCGCGCCCGGGGGCCTTGCGACCGGCCAGACGATAGGCGTGGTCGATCCGGGCCACGAGTTGAGGAGCGAGCGCCGTTTCGAGGGCCACGAGCGTCCGATGGTCACGCGTGGCACCAGCACCCGGCCACAACAACAGGCCCGCTGGTCCACCCCGGCTCCCCGCCCGCAGTGCCACCGCTACCCCAAAAGGATGCGACGGGCCTCGGTGAGATCGGCGATGCGCTGAGCGGCATCTCCAGAGTCCCCGCCGTGGTCAGGGTGGGCGTCACGCAACAGGTTGCGGAAGCGCCGCTGGACGTCGCGTCGGGACGGACCCGACACCTTCGCCGCTGCCCGTTCCCCGTTGACGAAACCGAGCGTGTCGAGTGCCCAGGCCACCGGGTCCCCAAACGCCCGGGCGGACAGCGACCGCCCCCGGCCGAACCCGGCGAGGGTGGCGATCAGATCGGGGCCGATCGGCCCGGTCCATCCGATGGCCCGACGCACGGTGGCGAACACTGCCCGTCGAGAGCCGACCGGCAGCTCGCCGGTCGCGTACACCGCACCCAGAACCTGCTGGGCGGGGTTGCCCTGCACATCGTCGAAGTCGAACCGCAACTCGTCCCCACTCCCGATCAGTCGATGGGTGCTGCGCTGCAGACCGACGTGGTCCACCTGCAGACGATGACGCAGACGGGGCTGCACGATGCGACGTCCGTCCTCGAGTTCGTGGGTGAGCTTCACGAGGTCGGGTACGAGATCGGCGTCGATGCCGCCAACGTTGGCAGCCACGATTCCTCCCAGCAGGATTCCGCCGTAACCGGGGGCGGGATCCACCGGCAGATGCTGCCGCCCGAGCGCCACTCGCCGGGTGGGGGCGATGGGCCGGGAGTGGTGGATCTCAAGCTCTGCCAGTACCACGAGACAACGGTATCGGTCGGGGCCGATGCGGGCCCTACCGAAGGTTCAGACCCAGTGACGCAGGAGGTCGCGCAGACGAGTGGCCGAGGCCTCGACGTCGTCATCGGAGGACTCGGTGCCCCCCAACTGCCCGGCCAGTTCCACGGTGGCGGTCACGAGCCGCTCCCACACCACCGTCTCGAATCCGAACGGCATCGCCCCCTCCTGCAATTCCTCACTGAGGCGGATGGTGTCGAGAACCCCGTCAGGGTCGGTGGCGTTGCGGGAGAGGCGGTCCGCAGCGACGAACAGGCCGCCGAGAACCCGATCGGGATCAACCTCGGGAATATCAGTTTCGTCATCGACCTCGTCGTCGTTCGAGGATTCCAGGGCATCGGGGAATTCAAGCGCCTCGAGCACTCCGTCGACGGTCACCGAATCCGTGGAGCGCACCACGAGACCGCCATCGGTGTCGAGGAACCACTCGACGGCGAGATTGTCGAGTGCGGCAGTCAACTCGTTCACGAGTTCGTCGTCGAAGTCGGCGACATCGAACACGACACGCGGCGTCTCGGGGTCGTCGAGTGAACCAGCGAATGTCGCCGCCACCTGGTCGACACATGCATCGGCGCGTTCCTCGAACTGTTCGGGAATCACGAGACGGCCGGCCTCCCACACATGCGGGATGCCCTCACCGATGAGAAGCTGACGCAGCATCTGGCGCGACTCGACCGCCCAGTCGTCGAGTTCGTACTCGAGTCGTGACCCGGTGCCCGCACCCCCGGTCAGTTCGATGTTCTCGGTCGCCGCATCGTCGACAATGCCAGTGGTGGAGAGGTCCTCAGCGTCGTTCACGGCGTCAGTTTGGCCCACCACCCTTACAGCGTCCACCTCCCGACCGGTGGTCGGCATCGGGCTGTAGGGTCAGGGCCATGAGCGCAGACCGCACAGCACCGGACCGCAACCTCGCCCTTGAGTTGGTGAGGGTCACCGAAGCCGCCGCCCTCGCCGCCTCACAGTGGATGGGTCGGGGGGATAAGGAAGGCGCCGACGGAGCGGCCGTGGACGCCATGCGCCTCGTGCTGGGCACGGTGTCAATGGACGGCATCGTTGTCATTGGCGAAGGAGAAAAGGATGAGGCACCGATGCTCTACAACGGGGAGCGCATCGGTGACGGCAAGCCGCCCGAGGTCGATATCGCCGTGGATCCCGTGGAGGGCACCACGCTGACGGCCAAGGGTCGCGGCAACGCCATCTCGGTCATCGCCCTCTCCGAACGCGGATCAATGTTTGACCCCGGCCCGTGTGTCTACATGGAGAAGATTGCGGTCGGCGCCGAGGCCCGCGGGGCCGTCGACATCACGGCCTCCCCCACGGACAACCTCAAGGCGGTGGCAAGTGCCACCGGGCGGCGGGTGCGCGACCTCACGGCCGTGATCCTCGAACGTGACCGTCACGACGACCTCATTGGCGAGGTTCGCCAGGCAGGAGCACGGGTGCGACTGATTCCCGACGGAGACGTCGCCGGCGCCATGTCCACCGCCGCCGCGGAATCTGGCGCCGACATCCTCTTCGGTGTGGGCGGCACCCCCGAAGGGGTCATCGCCGCTGCTGCTCTCAAGTGCATGGGCGGTGAGATCCAGGCTCGGTTGTGGCCCCGCAACGAAGATGAACGCCAGGCCGCCCTCGCCGCCGGCTACGACCTCGACCGGGTCCTCCACACCGACGACCTCATCGCCGGAGACAACGCCTTCTTCGCTGCCACCGGCATCACCGACGGGGACCTGCTGAAGGGAGTGACCTTCGGTCGTAACCACGTGACCACCGAGTCGCTCGTGATGCGAAGCCGGTCAGGCACGGTGCGCATGGTGCGCGGCCGTCACCGTCTGGAGAAGGCCCCCATCACCTGAGTCGATCGACGGTGGCGTCACACGCTGACGCGCAGCTCCTCGAGGCCCCGCAACACGAAGTGGCCACGGCGGACCACCGGGTCGGTCTCAACGGTCATGCGGTCCCCGAAGCGCTCGGCGAGCCGGGCGATAGCAACCGCCCCCTCCAGTCGGGCCAATGACGCCCCCAGGCAGAAGTGCATACCCTGGGAGAACGTCAGATGCTGGTTGTCGGGACGCCTGATGTCGAGTCGATCAGGGTCCTCGAAGCGACGGGGATCACGGTTGGCCGCTGCCAACAGGACCACGAGCTGTTCACCGGCGCCGTAGGAGTGTCCGGCGATCTCGACGTCCTCGGTCGGGATGCGGGCGGTGACGTGCACCGGCCCGTCGTGGCGCAGCAGTTCCTCGACGGCTGAGGGCGCCAGCGACGGGTCATCGTGCAGCAACTGCAGTTGATCAGGGTGGCACAACAGGTCCCAGGTGCCGTTGCCGATGAGGTTCTGGGTCGTCTCGTGCCCGGCGATGAACAGCAACAGTGTGGTGCTGAACAGTTCCACCTCGCTGAGCCGATCCCCGTCGGCTTCGGCCTCGAGCAACGCCGAGATCAGGTCGTCACCGGGGTTGGCTCGCCGCTCGGGGAACAGTTGGGCGAAGTACTGCACCAGTTGGGCCGATGCCGCCAGGGCCCGGTTCATCTCGTCGGCTGTGAGCGAGAACCCGTCGAGGATTCGCGAGGCATCCGCCGACCATCCGGCGAACAGGTGACGATCCTCGGTCGGCACACCCATCATCTCGCAGATCACCGTGACCGGGACCGTGTACCCGAGGTCCGCCACAACGTCGAAACCGCCATCGCGTTCAGCGTTATCGAGCACCCCGTCGACGACCGCAGCGACACGCTGACGTAGTTGCTCGACACGACGGGGGGTGAAGGCCTTCGAGACGAGTTTGCGTATCCGCGTGTGATCGGGTGGATCCAAGAACAGCAACACGCTGGGACCGCTTCCCCCGGAGAACAGGCGAACCTCCGGGGGCGGCTCACCACCGGGCCAGCGGCGATGGTCACCATTGGTCGAGAACCGAGGGTCACGCAGAACGGCCAGTGCCTCGGCGTGACCGGTGATGAGGGTCTCGCCCAGGTCAGGGACGCTCAGCACCGGGGAGATCGTGCGCAGCGTGTGGTAGGCGGGATGGGGGTCGGCTCGGAATACCGGGTCGAGACTCGACACACCGCAGTGCTCCTCGAGTAGACGCTCGAGACTCCGCTGGGGTCCAACCCGCTCGGCACGACCTGCGGTCGCCCCTTCGTGCTCATCCATTGCGTCCAACCTCTCCCTCGGCCTCGCTCTCAGCGAGACGCTAGGGGATCAGTCGAGGGGACTGGCAAGGGGGCGCTGGGCCAGACGGGAAGCACGAGCCAGGAGCTCGGCGGAATCCAGGGAGCCGCGCACGAACTCCTCGAGTTCCTCCTTGCGATGCACCAGACCGTCCCCAACCTGCGCCCGGCGCTCGGCGAGTGCCTCGACTGCGTGCTGGCCCGAGGCAACGAGCCTCGTGCTGATCCCGGTTCCCGTGGCGTGGACGGCGGCCCCCGCATGGGCGAGATGGGACCGGAACGTGCCGATGTCGAATGCTCCGTTGCGGATCCGGTTGGCGGCGCGCACCTGCGGTGAGGGGGTCTTGAGATCACTAACGATGCGCATCCACGACAGGAGTCGAAGGATCCCGTAGGTCACATCGAGTTCCCACCAGAAGAACCCCTGTCGGGCCGAGGCTTGGTAGTAGTGGTGATTGTTGTGCCAGCCCTCACCGAGACTCATGACGGCCAACAGCGCCGAGTTCCTCGAGGTGTCCTCGGTGGCATAGCGACGACGACCCATGACGTGCGCCAGCGAATTGATGACGAACGTGCCATGCCACAACAGCACCGTGGACAGGAAGAACCCGATCAGCAGACCCGACCAACCGGCGATGAAGTAGCAGGCGATGGCGAGGGCCCACGGTCCAATCCAGTCGAAACGGTTCAGGAAGCGGAGTTCGGGGTACTTGGCGAAGTCCTTGATGTTGTCCATCGGTGTCTCGGCGTACTTGTCACACAGGATCCACCCGACATGGCTCCACCAGAACCCCCGCAGCGGCGAGTGAATGTCCTCGGGAGTGTCAGAAGTGCGGTGGTGGTGCCGATGGTGACCCGCCCACCACAACGGACCCTTCTGGGTCGCCATGGTTCCACCGAAGGCCATGAGGAACTGCGGGATGCGGCCCATGCGATAGGACCGGTGGGAGAAGTAGCGGTGGTAGCCCGCAGTGATGAAGAACATCCGGACCAGATAGGTGACCACCCCGAGCACGACAGCCTCGAGGGCCACGCCAGTGAAGATGACGAGCAGCGGCAAGAGGTGGACGATGATGAACGGGATCGACGTCACCTTGTTGACACGCTCATCGGCTGAACGGGCGTAGGCGCTGCGCGCATAGGTAACCGGGGCTGGCGTCGTGGCAAGGTCGGTGGCCGACATGGAACCTCAGGAGTCGTGGGCGGGCGCTGGGGGGTGTCGGCACCGTAGCCGAACGATCGGCGAACCGTTGCCCGCAACCACAAGCAGCAATGAGGTCTGCCCCGGCCCGGCGCCACCCCAACCCCACTCCCCGGACGCTCCCGGTGTTCAATAGAAGGGTGAACCCGCTGTTCGGCGACCCCGCCGGATCCGACACCGATCTGTTGGGTGCGCCCGATGTCACCCCCATCCCTCGGTCGTGGCGGGCCGTATCGGGACTCGTCGCCGCCGGTCTCGGTGTTGCCGTGGCCGAGTTCCTCGGTGGTCTCACCAGCGTCGTCACCGGGTCGGGGGTGACACTCGTGGGCTCGGTCGGCGACTGGTTCATCGATACCATCGGTCGCCCTCTCGCCGCCCCTGCCATTGATTCGCTCGGATCGTGGTCAAAGCCCCTCCTCGTCGCCGGCATCGTCGTCGTTTGTCTGGTTCTCGGCGCCGTCGTCGGCCTCGTCGCCAACCGGCGCCGTCAGGTGGCCGCCCTGGCCTTCGGGGCCGCCGGCCTCGCCGGGGCGGCAGCCGCCATTGGTGTCGAGGGTGCGCCCGTCGCCGGGGCGGTGATCGCCGCTGCGGGCGGTGCACTCAGTGGCTGGTGGTCCCTCAACTGGCTCTTGCGCATCGCCGCAGGTGAATCAGGCCTGCCCGTGACCACCCCCCAGACCCTCACCGCCCAACCCATGGTGCGCTCGGCAACGACGAGGCGCCGTTTCCTGGGTCTGGCCGGACTGACGGCACTGGTAGGGGTCGTGGCGGCTGCGGCCGGGCGGGCCCTCCAGGGTTCGTCGATGGCCGAGACGGCGCGCTCAGCCGTTCGACTGCCGGCGGCCACCACCACTCCAGGCGTCAGCCGCATCGGCGCCGTCGGCACGGAGATCACGACTCCGGGGATCAGCCCGCTGATCACCCCCAACGCCGACTTCTACCGCATCGACACTGCTCTGGTCCTCCCCGATGTCAACCCGGCCGACTGGTCATTGACCATCGACGGCATGGTGAATCGGCCGTTCAGCATCACCTTCGACGAACTGCTCAGCATGCCGATGGTGGAAGAGGTCGTGACGCTTGCGTGTGTGTCGAATCCGGTCGGGGGGTCGCTCGTGGGCACGGCCGTGTGGCAGGGCGTTCCCTTGGCAATGATCCTCGCCGAGGCCGGTGTGCAGCCTGGCGCCCAACAACTGGTCGGACGGTCGGTCGACGGTTTCACCGTGGGCTTCCCCGTTGAGGCGGCCACCGACGGGCGGGTGGCGCTCGTCGCCGTCGGCATGAATGGTGAGCCGCTCCCCGTGCGCAACGGCTTCCCGGCCCGACTCGTGGTCGCCGGGCTGTACGGCTACGTCTCCGCCACGAAGTGGCTCAGTGAAATTCAGCTGACCACCTGGGACGCCTTCGACGCCTACTGGGTGCCGCGGGGCTGGGCCCGTGAAGCCCCCGTGCGAACCCAGTCGCGGATCGACGTCCCGGCCAACGGAACCACGGTGAGGCCCGGACCCGTCCCCATCGCCGGGGTGGCGTGGGCACCCGACACCGGCATAGAGAGCGTGGAAGTCCGCATTGACGATGGGCCGTGGGTTCCCGCCGAACTCAGCGAACCACTCTCCAACGATGCGTGGCGACAGTGGGTGTTGACGTGGGACGCCACACCGGGACTCGCCACTATTGAGGTCCGGGCCACCGATCGCACCGGATTCACCCAACCCGAGGGTCCGCGGCCGGTCGCTCCGGACGGTGCCGAGGGTTGGCACACCGTCCGCATCACCGTCAACGAGTAGTCAGCGGCCCTTCAGTTCCCGGACGAAGCCCGGGCGAGACGGTCACGCACGGCGGCTCCGACGCCTTGGGGTGGTGGTGCCACGACAACGACGGCAGTGCACTTCAGTCGATCGGCCTGACGAAGACGGTCATAGAGGTCATGGGCGAAGCCCTCGGGGCCGCCCACCGGCTCGAGATCCACGAGTCGGTGGGCGAGACCCGCAAGGCCGGAACGCACCTGATCAAGTTCGGTGGTCGTGCCCGCCAGCACCGCAATGGAGCCCTCCCCCGGCAAGCCGGTAGCGATCTCGGTGCTCGCGGCGGCGTCATCGAGCATGTACACGGTGGCGTGAGGGGCGTAGTGGGAGGCGAGCATGCCCGGAGCGCGTGCCTCCCCCTCGCCCGACCAGAGGGTCACCCCGGTACCGAGCAGCGACGACAGTTCCTCGACGGTCACCGCTCCGGTGCGCAGTACCTCGGGAGTCTCACCACTGAGATCGATGATGGTCGACTCGACCCCGACCAGACACGGCCCTCCGTCGAGCACAAGATCCACGTCGTCGCCGAGGTCGGCCACCACGTGCGCCGCCGTGGTGGGGCTGACCTCTCCGAACCGGTTGGCTGACGGTGCGGCCAAGCCGTCATCGAGCCGGCGCAGAACCTCAAGGGCAAGAGGGTGCGCCGGCACCCGCACTGCCACCGTGTCCCGGCCCCCGGTCACCTCCGCCGGCACCTCCGCCGCCGCACGCATCACCACGGTGAGCGGCCCCGGCCACAGTGCGTCAGCGAGAGACGCCAGTGCGGCAGGGATCTCCGCCGCCCAGCGACCGACGTGACTGGCGTCGGGCAGGTGCACGATGAGGGGATGAGTGGGGGGCCGACCCTTCACCGCGAAGACCCTGCGCACGGCCTCCGGATTACGGGCGTGAGCAGCTAGGCCGTAGACGGTCTCAGTCGGAAGACCGACGAGACCGCCAGCACGTAGGACCCTGACGGCCGCATCGACGTCGGTGGTCACCTCTGGCATGCACCCATCATTGCCGGTCCGAACCCCACGCCCGCTCCGTGCGATGATGCCGACGTGCCCATCACCCACACCCCCGCCGCTCCGGTGGGCATCACCGGCACCGGGTTCATCGGTACCGCCCTTGCCGAACGGCTGCGCCACGAGGGTCACGAGGTCCGCGGCGTCGATCTCCACCCGGACCCCAGCGGACGTTGGTCGTCACTAGGTGCCACGACCGTGGCGGCTGACATCACCGACCCGACGGCGATGGCCGTGTTCTGTGACGGCCTCGACACCGTTTTCCACACCGCAGCCATCGTGGCCGAATCCGGTGATCTTGAAGTGTTCCGCCAGGTCAACGTCAACGGGCCGCTCACCGTGGCGACGGCAGCGAAGTCCGCCGGGGTTCGACGGTTCGTGCACTTCTCGTCTGTCATGGTCTACGGATTCGACTTCCCCGACGGGGTGAGCGAGGCCGGACCACTTGACGGGGCTGACAACCCCTACTGCATCACCAAGATCGAAGCGGAAGAGGCCCTCGCCCCACTCCACGAGCCTGGCGTCTTTGACGTGTTCATCATCCGACCCGGCGACGTGTACGGACCCGGCTCGGTGCCGTGGGTCCTGCGGCCGTTTGAGGCCATGGCGTCGGGCCTGTGGGCCACCATCGGGGCTGACGAACATCCGCTCATCAACCACGTGTTCATCGACAACCTCCTCGACGGCATCTGGTGTGTGCTCGAAGCGGGCCGCAGCGGCGAGCCGTTCGTCATCACTGATCAACGAAGGACCACCAACGAAGAGTTCTACCGCTACCTGCTCGACATGCTCGAGGTGGGCGAGGTGCCCTCCATCTCCGCCACCGAAGCACTCGGGTTCGGACTCGATCCCCAAGCCGTTCGGTACCTGATGCGCCGGGGCCAGTACTCCGCCGACAAGGTCGCCACCCTCGGCTACACCCCCCAGGTCGGACTCAGTGAGGGGATGGCCCGCACCAAGGCATGGCTGGCCACGCTCCCCGGCGTCGAGTTCCGGTCCTGAACGCTCGCCACTCGCCCGATCGGCGTCACCACCACAAGCGTTGCCGCTGACGCGGCCGAGGTGCGACACTGCAACCATGGTGCCACCCACAGCGCAGGCCACCCGGCCCCACGTCGACCTTCTCAGCCCGATGTTCTGGACTGGTGACTTCCACACACCCCTGCGATGGATGCGTGAGAACGAGCCGGTGTTCCGTGATGAGGTGAACAACCTCTGGGCCGTCACCCGGCACCACGACATCCAAGATGTCGAAGGCCGCAGCACCGTGTTCGTTTCGGGTCGCGGCTACCGCTCGTATCACGCTCCGGACGAGACCAACATGATTGCCCTCGACGATCCGCGTCACGCCGAGCAGCGTCGGCTGGTGTCCCGCCGGTTCACCCCTCGTGCGGTCAAGGACTACGACGAGTGGATCACCACCGCAGTGGACGAGATGGTCGATGAGTTCGTCGATGCCGGGAAGGTCGAGGTCATTGACGGCATCGCCGGTCAACTCCCTACCCGCCTGACCGCCCGTCTACTCGGGTGGCCCGAGGAGCGCTGGCCCGACGTGAAGCGCTGGGCCGAACAACTGATGGCTTACGACCACGCCCCCACCGACAACGCTGCCGCCACCGGGATCCTGACCGCCATCATGGAGTTCGCCGGCGATCTCGGCCCCATGACCGACGAGCGGCGGGGGTGCCCCATGGACGACCTGGTGTCAGTGTGGGCCAACGCCGAGGTGGCAGGAGTCCCAGTTGACGCCCAAACCATGGTGCACGAGGTCGGCCTCTTCATTTCGGGGGGCGCCGAGACCACCCGAACGGTGATCAGCCGCGGTCTGCGGACCTTCTGTGACCACAACGATCAGTGGGAACTGCTCAACACCAACCCGGAGTTCATTCCCTCCGCCGTCGATGAATTGGTGCGGTGGGTGACACCACTCAACAACATGTTCCGGGTGGCCGACACCGACAGTGTCATCGGCGACGTGGACGTTCGCGAGGGTGACCGGATCATGTTGGTGTACCCGTCAGGCAACCGCGACGAGGCAGTGTTCGATGACCCCTACTGCTTCGACGTGACCCGCTCCCCCAACCCCCATGTCGGGTTCGGGTTCGGCACCCATTTCTGTCTGGGTGCGTCACTCGCTCGGTTGGTCCTCACCCGGGTGCTCGAAGGTCTCGTGCCCCGCATCACCAACCTGCGGGTGGTCAACGAGGTGGTGGACAGGCCCAACATGTTCGCCTGCATGGTCGACGAGTTCGACCTCGGCTTCGACCCTCGCTGAGATCTCGACCGGACGCCGTTGATGGCGGCGATCAGAAGGGAAGGGCGGCCGCCTGGAGGCTGCGCAGCTCGTCGAACATGGCCCGACACGCCACCGGGTCAGCAGGGGCGTTGGGATCCTCGGTGAGGGCCTGCAAGGCCAGATCGGGATCTCCGGTCAGCGCCGAGTCAACGATGAGGTCCTGGAGTGCCACCTGGGGGGCGATCCAGCCGGCGATCGGATCGCCGACTGGCGGCATGGTGTCGGGATGGATCCCGTCCCCGTCCACGGTGGCCCCCACCTCGACGATGGCCCCCTCGGCGACGTCGGGCAAAAAGCCTGCGTTGGGAACATTGACGGCCATGAGCCGCCGAGAGTTGCCCGTCCACATCGAGGTGACGATGGGGATGACTTCCTCGGGACTGTGACCGATTCTCTGGAGCGGCAACGGCACTCGGGTCTTGCTCATCCACGTCGTGATGCGCTCGGCCCGCTGATCGAGAGATGAGAAGAACTCAACCCCGTTGGGATGGAAGTCGCCGATCTGTGTGGCAAACGGCAGGTATTCCCCAATGTGACTATCCACACTGCAGGGGACCACACCCCACGTGCGCACCACATGGGCCACCACCGGGGAGTAGAGCTGCTCGGCGATGGCGCCGGTGGGGACGAAGCGAAGTGCCAACTTGGTGGCGGTGATGGTGGGACCGGGGAAGTCGTAGATGCGACGGGCGAAGAGCTCGCGGATGCGCGGCAACAGGTCCTCGCCCGTTGACCGCTGACGGAACTCGGTGAAGAAGGTGAAGTGGTTGATGCCGGACGCCCGTGCGTCAATGTCGGACGATTTCACTCGCAACAGTTTCGAGAGTCGGGTGACGCCGGCGGGCATCTCGTGACACATGCCCACGTTGCGCACCTTGGTGGCCCGATTGATGGCGAGAGAAACCCGACTCATCGGGTTCGTCAGGTTGATGAGGAAGGCGTCAGGCGAGTACTTCTCGATGTTGGCGCAGATGCCAAGGGTGTTCTTGATGCTGCGCAGTGAGTGGAACACAGCCCCCGGACCACCGTTCTCACCGTGGATCTGGCGGGCACCGTAACGATTGGGGATCTCGTAGTCCTGGCGCCAGTGTTCAAATCGGCCGATCTCCGCACTCGAGATGACGAAGTCGGCTCCGTCGAGGGCCGTGCCCGGATCGGTGGACCGGTCGAGAATGACGGGAGAACCGTTGGCCGTGTTGAGTTTGTTGGCGAACCGCCACGCCCGATCGAGACGAGCCTCATTGATGTCGTGGAGCATGAGCCGCGCCCCGGCCAACTCAGGGGTGCGAATGACGTCGTTGGCCATGACCGGCCCGAACGACATGCCGCCCGCACCCACCATCGTGATCTTCGGTCCCTGCACCTGACGCTCCTCCATGCCCACACCGACGGTCGTGACGGACCGGATACTACGACGCCACCGACCACGGTGGGGCCGGTTTCGACCCGGGCCGTGGGGCCGTTGGTGCCAGGTTCAGTGAAGGTAACCGAGCGATTGGGCCGCAGCGGTCAATCCGTCGCGGTGCTCGGGGGCGGCGATGCCGATGAGGGCCCTGGCGCGCTGGGCGATGGTGCGGTCCCGGAGCTCGGCGACGCCGAACTCGGTGACCACCTTGTCGACGCGGTTCTTGTGGGCAGTGACCACAGCCCCGGGCCGCAGCGTCGGCACGATGCGACTCACCACCTCACCGGACGCCATGTCGTGGGCGGTGGCTCTGGTCACGATGAATCCCTGACCACCGGGTGCTTCAAACGTGGCTCGCACAAAATCGGCCTGACCGCCGGAAGACGAGATGTAGTTGGACCCGAGAGACTCCGACGCACACTGGCCCAAGAGATCGATCTCCATGGTCGAGTTGACCGCCACCATGTTGTGCTGGGCGACGATGCTGGCGAATGCATTGGTGGAATCCACCGGCCGGATCCGCACTGTGGGGTGATGATCGAGCGCGTCGTAGAGCGCTCTGCCGCCCAGCACGGAGGTGGCGACGACCAAACCCCGGTCGACGGTCTTGCGTGATCCGTCCGCCGCACCAGAAGCCACGAGACTGAAGAGGCCCTCGGCCATCAACTCCGTGTGGATCCCGAGGTGGCGATGATCCAGGAGATGGGAACACACGGCGTTAGGGACGTTGCCGATCCCGATCTGCAGCGTTGCACCATTAGGGATCCGCTCCGCCACAAGGGCACTGATGGTGAGATCGGCATCACTGGGCTCAAGATTGGGTAATTCCGGGAGGGTGAGGTCAGTTTGGCACCAGCCCACAACCTGATCGATGTGCACCCGGTGGTCGCCGAGAGTGTGAGGCATGTTGGGTGTGGCTTCGGCAAAGACCCTCGCCTCACCTAGGAACGCTGCGCAGTACTCGCCGTTGGTGCCCATCGACAGCCACCCGTCAGCGTCGGGAACCGATGTCGCGATGAGCACCAGCGGATCGGTCGTCGTCCGCCGCATGATGCCCGGTGCCATCGAGAAATCGTTAGGGACGAGGTCCACCAGTCCCGCCTCAAACGGTTGACGCAAGAATGCAGAGAGGAAATAGGAGACGTGGCGCATTCCCGGGATCTGTCCGTGATGATGCGGTCGTTCCTTGAACGGCAGCATCTGGTGCACCCGGACGTTGCGCAGTTTGCCCTCGTCGCCGGCCGCCTCGATGGCGTCG
>JALRFT010000145.1 GCA_023261915.1 Acidimicrobiales bacterium
AGCGTGCCGGACGCCAGGTGGCCCCCCGACCGGGTGGTACCGGCACATCCTGGGGAACGTAGACGGTGTCGATGGGTCGCTCTCCGAGGTCGTACCCCTCCCCGACCAACCAGTCGGTCCACGCCGTGAACTCGGCGTCGAGGATCACCTCGACGTCGAAGCCCGACATCGCCCCCCACCACTCCCGCAGGGTCGGGTCACCAGCGGGGCGCTGGCGTGGATCGAGGGCCGTGTCGGTGTTTCCGAACAGGGCCGGTCGGTAACCAAGTTGGCGTAGGAGACGAGGCAGCATGGGCAGGTCGTCGGCGAGGGGGGCGCCGTTTTCGAGCACCCGGTGGTTCATCTGCCACAACCCGGTCAACAGCGACGCCCGACCCGGGGCACACGGTGCACAGTTGGCGAAGTGGTTGGCGAACCGGACACCCTCGGCGGCGAGGGCGTCGAGGGTGGGCGTCCGCACCACGTCATGTCCGGCACAGCCGAGGGCGTCGGCCCGCAACTGGTCCATGGTGACGAGCAACACGTTGGGTCGGCCCACGGGCGTCAGTCCCCGATGCGTAGGCCGGTGACGACGTCGAAAGCGTGGAGACGGTCGTTGCGCACGGCGAGTTCGACCTTGTCCCCGACGGCGACCCGGTAGCGGTCGGGCAACTCGGCCGTCCACACCGTGCGTCCATCAAGGAGGTAGGCCTCGGCTTCCTCATCTTCGGAACCGACGTCGGTGACCACTCGAGGGGCGCTGATGCCGAACGCCACGTGCACGTGGGCTCCGAGGTCTTCCACGGCATCGATACCGACGCTGATGGTCGGGAACTCCGGGGCGGTGATGGGGGCCACCAGGTCGCTCGGGCGGATGCCGATGATGGCCCGCTCTTCGGCCCGCAGAGGAGAGTCCGCCGGCAACGGGATCACCATGTCGGCGAAGCGCGCCTCTCCGTCTGAGATGGTGGCCTCCACCAGGTTCATCTGTGGGGAACCGATGAAGGCGGCACAGAACAGGTTGGTGGGCCGGTGGAATAGTTCGGTAGGTGACGCCACCTGCTGGAGCGTTCCGTTGCGCAGCACGGCGACCCGTTGGCCAAGGGTCATGGCCTCGATCTGGTCGTGGGTGACGTAGATGGTGGTGGTGCCCACGTCGGCGTGGAGGCGCGAGAGTTCCGCTCGCATGGTGACGCGCAACTTGGCGTCGAGGTTCGACAGCGGCTCATCCATGAGGAAGCCGACCGGCTGGCGGACGAGGGCACGGCCCATGGCCACGCGTTGGCGTTGACCGCCGGAGAGCTGGCCGGGCTTGCGCTCGAGCAGTTCCTCCAGGCCGAGCATGGTGGCCACCTCGGTCACCTTGGCCTCGATCTCGGGCTTGGGGGTGCGACGGAGCTTGAGGCCGAACCCGAGGTTCTTACGCACCGTCATGTGCGGATACAGGGCGTAGTTCTGGAACACCATGGCAAGGTCGCGATCCTTCGACGGGGCGTAAGTGACATCACGCCCATCAATGAGGACCCCACCGTG
>JALRFT010000160.1 GCA_023261915.1 Acidimicrobiales bacterium
GAACCAGAGCAACAATTGACACCGGAACCGGAGCAATCGACGCCGGAACCAAATGGAACTGCCCCAGCCACTGGTGGCCTGGCTGAAGCAATAGCCAAAGCCCGCGTGCTGCGCGAACAACCAATTACCAGCCATCAGGACCGGCTCGGTGGAACCGACATATTCCTGGACCGAACGCAGCTCGGGCACCCTCGGCGGAGTGACGGCGACCCAGTCACCCAGCGACAGCGAATCATCCTGCGCCACAATGCGAACCGCGGTTGCGTCGGCCGGGATCTGTGCGCGCGGATAACGCAGGTTGCGCCAGGATGGGGCCGGCCCGATGTCATAGGGCTCCACCCGGCCGGCCGGTTCGGGTGCACCGCCACCGGGTCCGGGAATGCCGTACTCGAGCACCACGGTCTGACCGTCGGTGAAACCGTTGAGCGTGCTGTTTCCGGCGATCGTTCCGGCTGCGGTGACCACCACCAGCGGGTGGCCGTCGTCGGCGGGAGGGAGCCGGTACCAGGCCGAGGTCAGCACACTCTGCTGCTGCGCGGCCCCCGTGTAACTTCCGGCCACCGGGACCCGGGCGGGGTCGAGCTGATAGGGCAGCGGCACGGTGGAACCGTTGACACCCGGGGTGGCGAGCGTGAAGGGGCCCTCCCAGTCGTGGTCCACTCCCGGCATCGGGTTGTTGACCCGGATCGCCTCCGCGACGATCTTCTCCGGCAGCCCGTTGGGCGTGAAACCGACCGATGAGCTGCCGCCGAGAGCGCCGAGCGGGCCGTACCCTCCGCCCAGTGGGGTGAGGAAGCCCGCATTGGCGTCCGGCTCGACCAGCACGTCGTCGGCCAGTCCGCACCCGCCCGCGAACGCCCGGATGTTGGCCCACGCGTTGGAGTAGGTGGGGTACTGGCGAACCACACCGGCAGTCATCGAGGCGATGAACACGATCACCATGAACCCCGCGGCCAGCGGAATCGGGGCGGCCGTCAGGGCGCGGGTGAGGCGGCCCTCCGCACGGTCGGTGGCGCGTACGTGCAACCAGGCCGTGTAGAGCGCCGACACGACGAACAGCGCGAGGAACACCGTGCTGACGCTGACGCCGGCGAAGCTCGGCATCGCGTTGTTGAACGGCACGCCGTAGCTCGAGACGTACCACCACCCGTTGGTGGTGGCGAAGGTCAGCGCGAGGACGAAGAACACCGCCGTCACCACGGTCATCCGGTTGCGCGACCATCGCAGCACCTTGCGCGAGACGAGCACGGTGGCCAGGGCCGCCATCGCGGCCCCGACCGCCGCGAATAAGCCGAAGTGATGGACCCACTTGGTGGGTGTGAACATCAGGCAGAACATGGTCGCGAAGATGACTCCCATGAGCCGCCAGGCCGGGCCGCGGGCCACGCCCGGAACCCGTTTGCGGCGCAACATGATGAACATGGAGATGAACAGCGACGCAACGGTGATCAGGAAACCGAAACGGCGGGAGAGCGAACCGTCCACCGTCGGCAGGATCAGGTAGTAGTAGCGCAGATTCTCGGTGTACCACTCCTGGCTCGGTCCGATGTCGGTGCGGATACGGGTCGCCTCGAGGACTCCTG
>JALRFT010000164.1 GCA_023261915.1 Acidimicrobiales bacterium
ATGCCACTGCGGTGTTGCGTGACGCCGGGGTACCGCCGGTGGTGCGTGACACCGAAGCGGAACGGCAGTTCCCCGACGACGACTACGACCTCACCCCGGCGAGCTTCGCCGATCTCGACCCGGCACTCGCCGAGGTCGGCATTGCGTGGGGTGCAGCCAAGGCGCACGTGGTGTTGCAACGCCGACGACGGGAGGGACGGCGATGATGGCTGTCGTGGGATACGTCCCCGACCTGATGGACCGGTCCCGCATCACCGGCGTGGCGAGTGGGTCCGTGAGGTTCGCCTCGACCCCCGCCGACCTCGTTGATCTGGCGGCGGGAGCGGATCTCGTGGTGGTGGACCTGACCCGCCCCGGGGTGGTCGAGGTGCTCGCCGACGTGTCCGCCCAAGGCGTGCGCACGATTGGTTTCGGTGCCCACGTCGATACCGACACCCTCGACGCCGCTCGGGCGGCGGGGTGTGATCAGGTCATGGCCCGCTCGGCGTTCTTCAGCCAGTTGCGGGCGCTCGTGAACTGACCCTCAGCGGTCCGGATCCGAGGACGGGTGTTCGCCTCCGGCGAAGCCCTCTCCCCATCGGTCCCCGTCGTCGTCGCCTTCGAATCGCTCCCATCCCGCATTGGACAGCGATCGAGGTTCGAAGAACAGGCAGTCGTCGGGGCAGGCGAAAGGGGCCTCCTGGGCGGACCCGAGGCGGCAGCGCTGCACCAGCTCGCCCGACGAGGTCGTGCGGGTGGAGTAGTGGCGGCAATCCTTGCGAACAGCCATGGTTCAACACTGACACGGGGCCACCGGGCCTGTCGATCTGCCAGGTGGTCCAGCCTCTTCCTGCCTTTCGTTCGGCACCCCTCGACCCGGGCCGCCGGGGAGGGTGCCTCGGGCCTCGAGGTGGCAGCACCGGCGCCCGATCAGGGGTCATGGACGCGCAATGGCCGGGACACACTCCCGAAACACAGCGACGGCAGGCTGCTGGCGTGGCTCCTGCAGCAGATCGCAACTCGGTGCTCGGCACCCCGACATTGCGCGGCTCGGCGCTGTGTCTGGCGCTCAGTGACTGCACCGATGCGTGGCTGGCCGAACTGTTCGAACGGGCTGTGTCCCAGCCCGGTGTGGACCCCTCGTCGTTCGCCCTCGCCGCCGTCGGGGGATACGGCCGACGTGAGTTGTCCCCGCAGAGCGACATCGACGTCATGTTGTTGACCTCTCCCCGGGCTGACGCCAGCGGGGTGGCTGAGGCGTTGTGGTATCCGGTGTGGGACGAGGGTCTCAAGCTCGGCCATGCCGTGCGCACCGTCGCCGACGCCATCGATCTCGCCCGTGGGGACCTCGACACGGCCACGTCGTTGCTGTCGTTGCGACACATCGCCGGGGAGCTCGCCCTGACCGAAGAGCTGGCGGAGCGTTCCGACGGCCAGTGGCGCAAGGACGCCCGCCGGTGGTTGGCCGAGTTGAGTCGGACGGTGCGGGAGCGCCACGGACGGGCCGGGGATACGGCGTTCCTGTTGGAACCCGATCTCAAGGACGGTCGCGGCGGGCTGCGTGACGTCCATGCCGTGCACTGGGCCCAGGCCGCCCAGGCCGTCATGCTCGCCGGTGACGACGAGGCGTTCACCGATGCCTACGCCGTGTTGCTCGACGCCCGGGTGGAACTGCATCGGCGAACCGGTCGTCGCGGGGACGTGCTCGTGCTCCAGGAACAAGACGGTGTGGCAGAGTCGCTCGGCTATCCCGACGCCGACGCCTTCATGGGCAAACTCGCAGCAGCGGCCCGCACCATTGCGTGGCGCAGCGACGAGGTGTGGGAACGCGTCGACGCTGTGGGCCGCAGCCGTTCGGGTCTGGCCGGGCTGTGGCGGCGGGACCGAGCCCAACAGATCAGTCCCGGGATCACCCTGCGTGACGGGGAGGTGCACCTTGACGCCTCGGCCGTGGACGGCCCCGATCCGCTCCTGGGGTTACGGGTGGCGGTGGCGGCTGCCGAACACGGCGTCCGCATCGATCGCGATGCGCTGCACACACTGGCGGACCGGGCCGTCCCGCTCGGCGATCCGTGGCCCGACGGCGCCCAGGAGCTTTTCGTGCGTCTGTGGCTCGCCGGTCTGCCCGCCATCGACGTGGTGGAATCACTCGACCAGGTCGGGGTGTGGAACGGGATCCTGCCCGAGTGGGATCGGGTGCGATCCAAGCCGCAGCGCAACGCCTATCACACGTTCACCGTCGATCGGCACCTGTGCCAGACGGCCGTGAACGCCTCGGCGTACGCCGACGAGGTGGAACGGCCCGACCTGTTGGTGGTGGGGGCCTTGCTCCACGACATCGGCAAGGGTTGGCCCGGGGACCACACCGAGGTCGGGATCGATCTCGTGGACGGCATGGCTCGACGCATGGGGTTCAACGATGCCGACACTGCCGTGCTCGTGGACATGGTGCGTCACCACTTGCTGCTCCCTGACGTCGCCACCCGTCGGGACCTCGACGATGACGAGACCATGGCGTTCGTGGCCCGCTGTGCCGGTGACCTCACCACCCTGCACCTGCTCGGGGCTCTGTGTGAGGCCGACTCGCAGGCCACCGGGCCGGCGGCGTGGAACGACTGGAAGAAGGGTCTGGTGCGCGAACTGGTGCGTCGCACCGAGCATGTCCTGGCCGGTGGGGCCGCCGGTGAGATGGTCAGTGGAGCGTTCCCCACCGCCAACCAGCGGGAACTCATGGCGGCGGGCGAGACGGTGGTGCTCGTTGACGGAGACACATTGACGGTGGTCGCCCCCGACCAGGCCGGGTTGTTCGCCCGGGTGGCGGGTGTGTTGGCTCTCGCCGGTATGGACGTGCTGGCCGCCGACCTCTACTCCGATGCCGGTATGGCGCTCGAAGTGTTCCAGGTGGCACCACCGGCGGACCCGGAGCGGGCGTGGGCGACGGTGCGGCGGGACCTTGAGCCTGCCATCGCCGGACAGTTCGCCCTCGCCGCCCGACTCGCCGCCCGTGCCGCCGAACCCTTCCGGGTCCGTCGCACTTTGCCAGGGGTGGCCGAACCGGCAGTGCGGATCAACAACACGGCGTCCCGGTCGGCCACGGTGGTGGAGGTGGTGGCCAACGACCAGCTGGGTCTGCTCGCCACCATCGGTCAGACGATGGCCGAGTTGGGCCTCGATATCCGCGTCGCCAAGGTCCAGACCCTCGGACCTCAGGTGGTCGACACGTTCTATGTCGTTGACGCCACGGGGGCCAAGGTCACCGATGAGCGGCACCTGACCGAGATCAATCGGGCCCTGGGTCACGCCATCGGGTTGTGAGCGACGCTGCGGGCCCGCCCTGCGTTACCGTCTCGGTGTGAGCCATCAGGAGTTTCCGAAGGGAACCGGCGGTCCGCCCAGTGAGGCAGACCTGCTGCGTTGGAGCGAGGCGCTGGCCGGCATCGCCCGCACCGGCCTCGGTTTCACCGAGAGTCCCTACGAACGGGAACGGTTCGAGGAGATCCTGGCGGTGGCCGCCGACATCCGTCACGCTGCCGATGCCCGTTACGACACCACCGCCCTGGTGGAGGAGTGGATGCGCACCGTCGGTGAGGGGGTGGCCGGATACCAGACCCCCAAGGTGGCCGTTGGGGCGGTCGTGGGTAACGACGACGGGGAGATCCTGCTCATCAAGCGCATGGATTCGGGCATCTGGCTGTACCCCACGGGTTGGGCTGACGTGGGGTACTCGGCCTCTGAGGTGGCGGTGAAGGAAGTGCAGGAGGAGACGGGGATCGAGTGCGAAGTGGTGCAGTTGCTCGCCGTGCTCGACGGCCTGCGCATGGGCTTCACGCGGATTCCGCTGTACTCACTCGTGTTCCACTGCCGGGCCGTGGGGGGTGAGGTGAATCCGCACCCCATGGAGTGTGCCGACGCCGGTTGGTTCGCCCGTGACGCCCTGCCGTCCCCGCTGGCGTCGTTCGATCAGTGGGGGGAGTTGGCGTTCGCCGCCATTGACGGTGAAGCGGTCTCGGTGCGTTACGACCTGCCCCGCCCGACACCGTGGCGCATCGCCGACGTCTGAACCACTAGCGCTGGTTGCGCAGGAAGCGCTCCACTTCGGCGATGAGTTCGGCACCTGAGGTCTCGTCGAGTTCGTGTTCGTCGTAGGCGGCCTCGAGTTGGGTCACCCAGTCGGCCGAGTCCTCGTCGTCGGACAGCACCTCGTCGATGCGGTTCTCGTATTCACCGGCGGCCACCGACAGGGCATCGGCGGGCAGGTCCACGTCGAGGAGTCGCCCGAGTCGGGCCACAAGCGCCAGTGCCGCCTTGGGCGACGGCGTGTTGGGGATGTAGGTCGGTACTGCGGCCCACAGTGACGCCGAGGGGATGCCGGTGGCCCGGAAGGCGTCGTGGAGAACGCCGACGATGCCGGTCGGACCTTCGTAGGACGACGGAGTCAACGACAACGAGTCGGCAAGAGCGGGGTCATAGGCGGTGCCATACACCGGAGTGGGTCGGGTGTGGGGCACCTCGGCGAGCAGTGCGCCGAGTACCACGACCATGCGGACGTCGAGGTCGGTGGCCAGCGTGGTGATCTGTTCGCAGAACGTTCGCCACCGCAACTGCGGCTCGATACCCAACAAGGTGATGACCTCGAGGTCGTCAGAGATCCGGGCGTGGGACAACTGGTTCTGGGGCCAGTCGATCTGCCGCTGACCGTGCTCGTCGAAGTGCACGGTGGGCCGGACCTCGGAGAAGTCGTAGAACTCTTCGGGGTCGATCTCACAGAATGGTTCGGCCGCCCACAGGTCCTCGGCGTGGGCCACGGCCGTGCTGGCTGCAGATCCGGCGTCGTTCCACCCTTCGAAGGCAACGATCAGCACCGGCCGGGTGGTGGAGGGCCGGTGATACCAGCGGAGATGGGGGGCGTCGGAACTCACGTGGTCACCGTATCGCCCGGCCCGGGGGAGGTCACAGGCGGATTCGGGGGGTCGGTTGTGCCAACATCGGGGCATGGCGCTCACGATCTTCCACAATCCTTCGTGCGGCACGTCCCGCAAGGTGCTCGAGGCCATTGAGGCCCGAGGCCTCGACGCCGAGGTGGTGCTTTATCTCAAGGATCCGCCGTCGGCCGCCACGCTCGAGTCACTGGTCAAGCGCCTCGACGGACCGGTCGCCGACCTCGTTCGCAAAGACCCGTTCTTCAAGGAACTCGGGCTCAATGCCGACGACTACACCAAGGCCTCAGCAGTGGTGAACCTGCTCGTCGCCTACCCGCGTCTCATGCAGCGCCCGTTGCTCGATGACGGCAAGCGGGTGGTTATCGCCCGGCCGCCGGCAGCCGCCGAAGCGTTCCTGGACTCATTGTGACTGCGGCCGGGGCCAGCGAGGCCGTGTTCGTGGAAGAGGTCACGGAGTGCACCGATGAACTCGTAGCGGCGTTTTCCCGGCTCATCCCTCAGCTGTCGTCCTCGTCCCCGCCACCCGGGCCCGATGAACTGGCGGCGATGGTTCGCTCGGAGGCGTCGACGGTGCTCGTCGCTCGGGATTGTGGGCCCGACGGCGCGATTATCGGATCGCTCACCCTCGCCGTGTTCCGCATTCCTACCGGCGTGCGGGCGTGGATTGAGGATGTCGTCGTAGACGAGTCGGCACGCGGCCGCGGGGTCGGGGAGGCGTTGAGCCAGGTGGCGCTGGATCGGGCACGCGCCGCGGGTGCGCGCACTGTCGAGCTGACGTCGCGGCCGTCACGGGAGGCGGCGAACCGGCTGTATCTTCGCCTCGGTTTCGAGGTGCGTGACACGAACGTCTATCGGTTGAAGATCGAATCCTGATCGGTCCGCGCTGGCTCAGCGAGGCCTCGCTGAGGATCCATGGGATCGGTTGACCGCGAGATCGTTCCCTCGCTCACCGAATGGACGACCGTCGGAAGTTGTCCTCCTACCCGCCCGGTGCATCGAGGGCGGTGGGAACCGGCCGTCGCTCGAAGTGATTCCAGGCGAGCCGTGGGGCACGTTGTATCCACTCTCGATCTGACTATGATTCTGGTCATGTCGGACGTTCTTCCCCTTGCCGAAGTCAAAGCCAAGTTCTCGGAAATGGTGGATCGCGTGGAGCAGCAGCACGAACGGATCACGGTTACCCGCAACGGCCGACCCGCTGCGGTGCTGATGAGCGCCGAGGAGTTGGCGGCGCTTGAGGACACCCTCGAACTCCTGTCCGATCCTTCTGCGATGGCGGGTATCGAAGAGGCCCGGCTCGACGTCCGCGCCGGGCGGGTCGTCTCCGCTGATGAGTTGCGCGCCCGGTATCTGGGCGAGTGACTGACGGCGTCCGGACATTGCGAGTCGCAGCATCGGCCGAACGACAGCTTGCCCGCCTCCCCGAGCGGATCGCAGCTGCGGTGGTCCAGTTCATCCTCGGGCCGCTCAGCGACAATCCGCGCCAGGTCGGTCACCCTCTCCAGCGTGAACTCGCTGGTCTCTGGTCAGCCCGACGTGGCGCCTATCGCGTTATCTACGAGATCGGTGACGACGAGCGGTTCATTGACGTCCTCCGCATCGAACATCGATCCGATATCTATCGGCCCCGATAGCACGGTCGCCGGATTCTCGCGACGGAACCAATCCGGATCGCTGCAGCCACAGCTCCGAGTGGCGCCCGGCGTCTGACCGATCTCGGGAACGCGCCGCTCGCTCCGCCCCAGGGGGTGAGTGCACGGCTACTCCGAGAGTGGTGTCATTCGCTCGTCGATCCATCTGGCAGCGTGCTCAACACAGACCGCGCCCGCCGCTACCTCGAGCATGAACTCAACCGCCTCGTCGGGCGCAACCGAGAGTTCAATCCCATTGATCGCCAGGAACGTCACCGTGGCCATCCATGCGAGACGCTTGTTGCCGTCAGGAAGCGGGTGGTTGCCGGCGATTCGCACACACAGAGCGGCAGCCTTGGCCGCTGAGGTTGGGTGGAAGTCCTCGGACTCGAAGCCCGCTTGGGGAGCATGGAGGGCTGAGTCAAGGAGTTCGATGCGAGCGACGGACTCCAGAGTCTGAGCGGGGAGACCGGTGACCGCTTCTGCGATGACGAGGGTCTCAGCGAGCGTGAGGAACCTCACTTCGCCAGTCGGTCCAGAATCTCCTGATCGCGATTGACGAGCCGCTTGAGGGTCGCCATGAAGTCCTGGTCGTGCCGCGCTCGCTCAATCTCGGCGGCGAGTGAGTCAATGATGAGCTGGTTCACACTCGTGCCCTTGGCCCGGGCTACGGCGTCCACC
>JALRFT010000187.1 GCA_023261915.1 Acidimicrobiales bacterium
CGTCACAGTGGAGGGGAGTTCGGGGAGATCCCCCGCACCACAAGGGGTCGCCACACACCCGTGGCCGCCCCCCTAGGGAGTGATTCAGATGTCGCCGTTCGGGTCAGTGTGGTCCTCGATTCTCACGAGGCAGACCCCCGAAGATCGGCGTGATGTTCGGTTCACCCGAGACCACCCCCGGTGGTCGGGCGCTGAAGTTCTACTCGTCGGTTCGTCTCGACATTCGTCGTATCGAATCGATCAAGGACGGCGTCGAGGTCGTGGGTAACCGCACCCGGGTCAAGGTCGTCAAGAACAAGGTGGCTGCTCCGTTCAAGCAGTGCGAGTTCGACATCATGTACGGCAAGGGGATCAGCCGAGAGGGTTCGGTTCTCGACATTGCCGTTGATCAGGACATCGTCAAGAAGTCCGGTGCCTGGTACACGTACGAGGGTGAGCAGCTTGGACAGGGCCGGGAGAACGCCAAGTCCTTCCTGGCGGCCAACCCTGAGGTGATGGTGGAGATCTCCGAGCGGGTCAAGGCCGCTGTAGGGCTCTCTGACGTCCCGCCGCCCGAAGCATTCTCCGACCTCGACGACGAGCCCATCTCCGTCGAGGACTGACCGCCCGTCCCCGGACCAGCGCAGGGCCACCTGCCTCCACCAGCTGCACGGAATCTCGCTGCCGTCGCTGCCCGCCCTACGCCGGCGGCGGCAGCATCCGTGTCTGGCCACCGCTCGGTCCGGGAGCGGGATGGGTTCAACAGGCTGTCGCCGCTGCGGCATGACGACGTAACCTGACCGGGTGACACGCCGCTACTTCGTGCGCACCTTCGGGTGCCAGATGAACGAGCATGATTCCGAGCGCATCGCCGGGCTGCTCGATGCCGAAGGCATGGTCCCGACTGCCAATGTCGAAGAGGCCGATGTGGTGGTGCTCAACACGTGCTGCATTCGCGAGAACGCTGACAACAAGCTCTACGGCACCCTCGGGGCGCTCAAGCCCCTCAAGGACGAGCGGCCTGATCTCCGCATCATGGTTTCGGGTTGCCTCGCCCAGATGGATCGCGACGCCGTGCGTCAACGAGCTCCCCACGTCGATGTCGTCTTCGGCACCCACAACGTGCATCGTGCCGTCGAACTGCTCCACGAGGCCGACGCCAGCGGCCCGGTGGTGGAGATCTGGGATCGGATGCTCGACACCGAGGACGAAAGCTTCCCCTCGGCTCTCCCGTCCCGTCGGGAGGTCGACTGGGCGGGTTGGGTGACCATTCAGGTCGGGTGCGACAACACGTGTGCCTTCTGCATCGTGCCGTCAGTGCGCGGCGAGGAGGCCAGCCGCACGTTCGCCGACATCGTGGACGAAGTGGTCGCTCTCGCTGACGACGGTGTCACCGAGGTGACGCTCCTGGGCCAGAACGTCAACAGTTACGGACGAGACCTCACGACCCGACTTCGATCCGGTGAGGTGTCCGAGGCCGAGATGACCATGGTGGCCGGAGCGGCGTGGGTGGGCGACGGGCGACATCGCCCCCGACCACTGTTCGCCGATCTTCTGCGCTCGGTGGCAGCCGTCGACGGCATCCGCCGGGTTCGCTACACGAGTCCGCATCCCAAGGACCTCCGGCCCGAGACGATTGCGGCCATGGCCGACACCTCGGAGGTCTGCCCGCACCTACACCTGCCGTTGCAGTCGGGGAGCGATCGGGTTCTTGCGGCCATGCACCGGGGATACACCGCCGAGCGCTACCTCGAGCGACTGACTGCGGCCCGTGCCTCGATCGATGACCTGGCCGTCACCACTGACCTGATCGTCGGGTTTCCGGGCGAGACCGAGGATGATTTTGAGCGCACCCTCGAGGTCGTCGCCGAGGCCCGCTATGACAGCGCCTACACCTTCCAGTTCTCGCCGCGTCCGGGTACGGAAGCGGCGATGATGATCGACCGGTTCGTTCCTGCCGATGTCGTCGCCCGGCGATTCGAACGGCTCGTGGCCGTGGTGGAACGCTCGGCACTCCTGGCCCACGAGGCTCGCGTCGGCCGCATCGAGGAGGTCGTGGTCGAGGGACCGTCCCGTAAGGATCCGGCGGTACTGACCGGTCGCACCGCGCAGTCCAAGCTCGTGCACTTCGCTTCTCCCGACCCGGTTCGGCCTGGTTCCTACGCCCTCGTCACCGTGACGGGCGCGGCACCTCATCATCTTCGTGGCGAACTCGTCGAGGTCCTCGCTGGGCCACGTCACCGCACCCGTATTCCTGTCGTCGCCGGGTGAATCGGTGAGTGATGTCGGGGTCCTCATCGGCCCGACTGCTTCGGGGAAGTCGGCGCTGGCGGTGGCTCTCGCCGCTGCGGTGGGCGATGTCGAAATCGTGTCCATGGATTCGATGGCGGTGTACCGCGGCATGGACATCGGGACGGCGACCCCGTCGATGGCCGATCGAGGCGGCGTGCCCCACCATCTCCTTGATGTCGTGGACCCGTGGTGTGAACACACGGTCGCCGACCATCAGGCCATGGTGAACGAGGTACTCGCCGATATTTCCGGTCGTGGTCACCGGGCTCTGCTGGTCGGAGGCACCGGGTTGTATGTGCGGGCGGTGGTGGACCGACTGAGCATTCCGGCCCGCTACCCCGAGGTGCGCGCCGCACTCGAGGCCGACCCTGACACCGAAGCCCTGCATCGGCGTCTCAGTGAACTGGATCCGCTGGCCGCCTCACGCATGGAACCCATGAATCGGCGACGGATCCTGCGTGCCCTAGAGGTCACCCTCGGCTCGGGTATGCCCTTCAGCGCCCATGGCCCGGGTCTCGGCGAGCACGCTCCGGTGAGTTGGCCCATCATCGGGCTGGAGTTGGAGCGACCACTGGTCGATCGACGCATTGCGGAGCGCTACGCAATCCAGATGGAGGTCGGGTTTCTTGACGAGGTGCGCACTCTGGCCGCCCTGCCGGAGGGTCTGTCTCCGACAGCTCGGCAGGCGCTCGGCTATCGGGAGCTGCTCTCCCATATTGAGCAAGGGGTGCCCCTTGAGACGGCGGTGACTGAAGCCATCACCCGCACCCGACGCTTCGCCCGCCGCCAGCAGCGCTGGTTCCGCCGAGACCCCCGGATTCAGTGGATATCGGTCGACGAGGCCGGCACGTCTGGATTGGTGTCAACGGTGGCGACGGCGCTCGGTTGGTGAGTCCCTCCGTGGTTGGTTTCGCGGGCGTCGCAGGGCGATGTGGCCAATGTGGTGTGGGGTTGGACGCCTCATGGGCGAGACTGTGGTCGTGATCCTGCGCAAGCTCCACGGATGGGGGAACGACTTCCTCGTGGCCCTCGACGTCGACCAACCCGCTGGTGTACTCAGCACGGCCGAGGTTGGTCGTCTCGCTACCGCGCTCTGCGACCGTCGTCATGGCCTCGGGGCTGACGGACTCATCCACGGCGCAGCGGCTGCCACCGGCAGTGGGGCCGACGCTGCGATGGTGTTGTTCAACGCCGACGGCGGTCGGGCCGAGATGAGCGGTAACGGCATCCGCTGTCTGGCCCATGCCTTCCTTGCGGCCACTGGCTGGCGTGACGAGGTGGTGCTCGACACTGACGTCGGGCGTCGCGTTCTCGTCCCGCAGCGGCCCTCCACTGGCGTTGACCCGGTGCCCTCCATCCTTGAGATCGTGGCTCCTATGGGGCCGCTCGGTGCCGGTCCTGATCTTTCCCCAGCGGCGACGGCCCTCATCGGCGATCGCCGCTTCATGTCCCTTGATGTTGGGAACCCCCACGTCGTCATTGAGGTCGGGGATCTCGAGGCGGAGAATCTGGTGGCCCTCGGTTCCTCACTCGAAGGTCTCGTACCCGGCGGGGTCAATGTCGAGATCGTGACCGGGACTCCCGACGGGGTGCGCCTGCGGGTGTGGGAGCGCGGAGTGGGCCTCACTGAGGCCTGTGGAACCGGTGCATGTGCCGCCGCTGGTGCTGCCCGCACATGGGGCCTGGCCGGTGACGAATGTTCCGTGGCTATGCCCGGCGGCACGGCGATCGTGCTCCTCGACGGGGACGAGGCCACGCTCGTGGGTCCCTCGGTCTTGGTGGGGACCGTGGAGGTCAACGCGGCGTGAGTGAGTTTCCCCCCGTGGGTCCACCCGACGTGCCGACCCACCGTGGCGGCTTCGGGGAGTTCGGTGGGGAGCGCGGCGGTCTCATCGAGCGCACCTTCCGGGAGCGCATCGTCATCGTCGGCATGGTCCGTACGGATGGGAGTGGTGGGGGGGCGGAGGCGACGGAACGCTCGCTTGACGAACTCGCGCTGCTCGTCGACACGGCGGGTGCCGACGTCGTGGATCGGGTCGTGCAGCGGCGATCCTCTCCCGACCCGGCCACCTACATCGGCAAGGGGAAAGCGGCTGAGTTGCGGGAGCTGTGTGAGACGCTCGACGTCGACACGGTGGTGTTTGACGACGATCTCACGCCGGGCCAGCAGAACAATCTTGAACGCCTGCTCGGTCGTAGTGCCCTTGATCGCACCGCCGTGATCCTCGACATCTTCGCCCAGAACGCCTCGAGTCTCGAGGGGCGGGTCCAAGTTGAGTTGGCCCAACTGCGATACCGACTGCCCCGCTTACGGGGTCGTGGTCTGGCCCTCTCCCAACAGGGTGGTGGCATCGGCACCCGTGGGCCGGGGGAGACGCAACTCGAGGTGGACCGTCGGCGCCTCACTCGCCGCATCCACAAACTGGAAGCGGACCTCGTTGACATTGGCCGACACCGCAGTACGCAACGTAAGGCCCGCCACCGTTCGCCGCTGCGGTCGGTGGCCATTGTTGGTTACACCAATGCGGGGAAGTCAACGCTGTTGAACTACCTCACCGATGCCGGTGTGCTGGTTGAGAACCGCCTGTTCGCCACCCTCGATGCGACCACTCGTCGGCTGGCACTCCCCGGAGGCGAGTCGGTCTTCGTCACCGACACCGTCGGGTTCATCACCAAGTTGCCCCACGGCCTCGTCGAGGCTTTTCGGTCCACCCTCGATGTCGTATGTGACGCTGATCTGCTGGTGCACGTCGTCGACGGCGCCGGACCTGATCCGGAGTTGCACATGGCCGCCGTACGCTCGGTCCTCGCTGAGATCGGGGCCTCGGAGATCCCCGAGATGCTCGTGTTCAACAAGGCCGATCTCGATCCGACTGCGGTAGGTCGAGCCGCACTCGTGCATCCGGGGGCGGTTGCCGTGTCGGCCGTGACGGGCCTCGGGGTGGAGGCCATGTTGCAAGAGTTGGCGGCGCGTCTGCGGGCGGCGAGCAACGAAGTTGAACTGGTCGTGCCCTGGGATCGGGGCGAGATTCTTGCCGCCCTGCATCGCCACGGTGAGGTGCTCGATGAGTCCCCGGGTGAAGGCGGCATGCGGGTGGTGGTGCGGCTGGAGTCATCTGAGGCCATCCGATTCGCTGAGTTCGTGGCGTGAGCGGGTTCCTCGACAGTCGCTGCGGCAGGATGGTCCCGTGAGCACTCCCGCCCCCGGTGGTTTCGACCCCCCGCCCTATCCCTATGACCGGCTGGCCGAGATCTCGGCGGTGGCCGCCACCCACGTCGGTGGCGCCGTCGACCTGTCAGTGGGAACCCCCGGTGATCCGCCCCCGAGCATCGTGGTCGAGGCCATGGCCAATCCCGGCCCGGCCCAGGGCTACCCGCCGTCGGCGGGCACGGTGGCCATGCGCACCGCCTTCGCCGAGTGGTCCTCCCGTCGTCTCGGAGCCGGTCTCGATCCCGAGACCGAGGTGGCGGCGTGCATCGGCACCAAGGAGTTCGTCGCCGGTGTGCCCCACTGGCTGCGGTTGCGTGACCCGGGTCGAGACACCGTGCTCTATCCCGAGGTCAGCTACCCGACCTACGCCATGGGGGCGACGCTGGCGGGGTGCCGAGCGGTCGCCGTTCCCATGCGTCCCGATTGGTCGATCGACCTTGAGGCCATTGACCCCGGTGACGCCGAGCGGGCGGTGTGCCTGTGGTTGAACACGCCGGCGAACCCCTCGGGCGGCCTCGACGATCTTGTTGCCGCTGCGGCGTGGGGCCGCAAACGCGGGGTTCCGGTGTTGAGCGACGAGTGTTACGTCGAGTTCACCTGGGATGGCCCGCCGCGCACCATCCTCCACGCCGGCTGTGAGGGGGTACTGGCCGTGCACTCCCTCTCGAAGCGCTCGAACTTTGCAGGAGCTCGGGTCGGGGCCTACGCCGGTGACGCCGACCTCGTCGGCTACCTGCGCAAGGTGCGCCAGCATGCGGGGTTCATGGTGCCAGGGCCCGTGCAGGCCGCCGCCGTGGCCGCGTGGGGTGATGACGCCCACGTAGACGCGCAGCGGGACCGCTACGTCCGGCGTCTCGAACGACTTGCGGGCATTCTCGCCACGGTCGGGATCGAGGCGCCGTTACCCCGCGGGGCGTTCTATCTGTGGGCGGAAGCGCCCGACGGTGACGCGTGGGGGACGGCGAGGATGCTGGCCGAGCGACTCGGCGTCGTGGTCAGCCCCGGCGAGTTCTACGGGCCGGCGTCCACGGGCTGGTTCCGGGTGGCCGCCGTCGCCACCGACGAACGACTCGACCTCGTGGCTTCACGGGCGGGTCTGTGAGCGACACCCCGTCACCGACGCCGTCACCGGCCATGGTCACGGCTAACACCGTCACTCCGTCAGCGTGGTGGTTTCTCGCTCCGGTCGCACTCGTTGCGGTCGGGGCTTTGGTGGCAGTCACGATCATGGTGCTGACGCTCTTTTCCACGGCGAGTGCTGTCGTGGACAGCGGGGTACGGGTACCGGCGGGGGACACCGCTCGAGTGGACGTGGCGGACGCCGGGGAGTTGGTGGTGTTCGTTGAGTACGCCTCGGCGACGGGTGGAGCTCTCGTCGATCCTCCTGCGGTTGTGGTGTTGGGTCCCGATGGGGGAGAGATCCGCCTCACGTCGAGCAACGTGTCGCAATCGTGGTCATCGGGTGCGACCCATCTCGTGAGTCTCAGCTCGCTCGATGCGAGCACCCCCGGCACCTACCGTGTGGTGGTCGGTCCATCGTCGGGAGGTCGGGCCGAGGGGATCGTGATAGCTCCTGACCCGCTGTCGCGGCTCGCCGGTGCTCTCGGCGTGGCGGTCGTGGTGAGCGTCGTCGCCCTTGGTGTAGCCCTCGTGGTGGTGGTGTGGTTGGTGGTGCGCCGTCGCCGGTCGCGTACAGGGGTGCGGTGAACGGACCCATCCTCGTTCCCCCCATGGAGCCATCGGCCCACGTGGCGGGCCGCCGGCGAGGCTGGGTCGTCGGGGGGTTGGGACTCGCTCTCGTGGCGCTCGGCATGTTCGGAGCGGCAGTGTGGGTGTGGGGGCTGTCCCCGGTGGGGTTCGAACGCATCGACCTCGGTGGGGGTGCGCAGTCACTGCGTTTCGACACGGCTGGGGAGTACATCGTGTTCGAGGAGCGCACGGGGTCGACCCCCGCTGGGGTGGAGGGCCTCGTCGTGCAGTCGCGCACCGGGGATCGGCTGATCATTGAGCGACCGGCGCGCGGGGAGGGCGAGCGCTCGCTCCCCTTCCTCAATGCATGGGAGGTCGGCGCTTTCCGGGTCCGGGTACCCGGGGTGTACACCGTCTACGCCGTCCGACCCGGGATTCAGGCGGCGGCACCGGGAGGGGAGTTGCTCATCGCCAACGCCCGCAGCGCCGGGTGGCTCGGTTCGTGGCTCGGTCTGTTCGTACTCGCCGTCGTGCCGGCGGCAGGTGGGGTGGCCGTCGTCGTCTGGTGGCGACGCAGTTCTTCCAATCGGATCGGGACCCCAACCAGCACGGGTCCCGACGGCGCCATCCGGTAGCCTCGCCAACCATGGCCGAGCTCAGCGTCCGTATCACCGAACTGTGGGTCCGACGCGAGGAACTCACTGCTGGGGACCCCGACGCCCTGGCCACGGTCCTTGAAGCCGTCGGATTGCTCGACAGCGGTGCGGCCCGAGTGGCTGAGGTGGTGGGTGACGAGGTGGTGGTCCACCAGTGGCTCAAGCAGGCGATCCTGCTCTACTTCCGTCTGACCTCCATGGCCACCATGGAACTCGGGCCCTTTGAGTTCGCGGACAAGATCCCGCTGAAGTCGGGGTTTGCTGAGGCCGGGGTGCGGGTCGTCCCCGGGGCGTCGGCGCGATTTGGCTCGTTCCTCGACCGGGGTGTGGTGATGATGCCGAGCTACGTCAACATCGGTGCCCGGGTGGGGGCGAACTCGATGGTGGACACGTGGGCCACGGTGGGGTCGTGTGCTCAGGTCGGTGCCAACGTGCATCTCTCCGGCGGTGTGGGCATTGGCGGAGTGCTCGAACCTCCTCAGGCCGCCCCCGTGATCATTGGGGACGAGACGTTGATTGGCAGTCGGTGCATCGTGGCCGAGGGCGCCCGTGTGGGTGAAGGAGCCGTGCTGGGTGCGGGTTGCATCCTCACCGGTTCGGTCCCCGTCATCGACGCGGCGAGTGGCGAGGAGCTCTCGCGTGGCGTGGTGCCGTCATGGTGTGTTGCCGTTTCGGCCACCCGTTCGCGCACCTTTGACGGTGGGACGTTTGGTCTGCCGTGCGTGCTCGTGGTGAAGCGGCTGGAGCCCGGTGAGCGTCATGACAAGGCCCGGCTCAACGAGGTACTCCGGGATCATGGTGCCGCCACCTGATGATCCGTTCCCCTCGGGGGACCTGCTGGCACTGACGGCGACACTCGTTGACATCCCTTCTCCCAGTTTCTCCGAGTCCGTCATCGTTGACGCCCTTGAGGTTTCGCTCCGTGCGTGCGCCCATCTCGAGGTCGACCGTATCGGTGACAACGTCGTGGCTCGCACGATGGGGGGCCGGCCCCGACGCCTGATCCTCGCCGGTCACACCGACACGGTGCCCGCCAATGACAACGAAGTCGCCCGGGTGGAAGGTGACCGTGTCTATGGCGTGGGGAGTGCCGACATGAAGGGCGGTCTCGCCGTGATGCTCGAGCTCGCCCGCACCGTCACCGAGCCAGCGATCGACGTCACCTACATCTTCTACGCTCGCGAGGAGGTCGCCGCCGAGCACAGCGGGTTGCACGAGCTGTTCGCTGCACGCCCCGACCTGCTTGCGGGGGATGCGGCGCTGCTGGGTGAGCCCACGTCTGCGGCCATTGAGGCAGGCTGTCAGGGCACTCTGCGAATGCAGGTCGTACTGGCCGGAGATCGGGCGCACACGGCGCGGCCGTGGATGGGGCGCAACGCCATCCATCGGCTCAGTGGTCTGCTCGGTGCTATCGATGCCTACGAACCTCGACGGCCGATCATCGAAGGTTGCGAATTCCGCGAGGCGCTCTCAGCAGTGGCTGTCAGTGGTGGTATAGCTGGCAACGTTGTTCCCGACCGGGTCGAGCTGGTGCTCAACCATCGGTTCGCCCCCGATCGCTCGCCGGCCGAGGCCGAGGCCCACATCCGGGACCTTCTCGCCCCCTTCCTCGAGGCCGGTGACACGGCGGAGGTCGTCGACGTTGCCGGTGGGGCGTGGCCAGCAGTTGGGGATCCCGTGGTGCAGGCCCTCATTGCCAGTGAGAATCTCACGGTGGGGGCCAAGCTCGGTTGGACCGACGCCGCCACCTTCTCTGCCCACGGTATTCCTGCCGCCAATTTCGGTCCCGGTGACGCCACCATTGCCCACACTGCGGGGGAGTTCGTCGAGCGGGAGGGGCTCGATGCCGTCCATCGTGGCCTCTGCAGCGTGCTGCTAGGGACCTAGTAACCGTGGTGCCCCTGCCCGGGCGGTCACCCAGAAGGTGAAACGTGTTGAGACGGTGGGTAGCCTCTGGCCCCCCATCGAGGTGGTCCCTGATCCACATGTACTGGGTCGATGGAAAATCGTGGGTCGAGTCCGGGGGCATGAGGAGTCGCAGGATTCTGCCGGATGGGCGCGGTGTGGTACGTAAGGAACCGAATCGGGAC
>JALRFT010000054.1 GCA_023261915.1 Acidimicrobiales bacterium
CCACGGCGTCGAGACCACCGATGTCGACGCCGAGCTCGAGGGCGGTGGTGGCCACCACGCAGCGCAGTTCTCCGGAGAACATGGCGTCCTCCACCTGACGGCGCTCGCGGGCGAGCATGCCACCGCGATAGGGCTCAACGAGTGCCGCGAGATCGGCGGGTAGGCGGCGCTGAACTTCGGTGGCTAACAGTTCGGTGCCGCGGCGTCCCCGACAGAACGCCAGCGTGCGCCGACCTTCCTCAACGAGCAGTGAGGTGACGAGGGCGCTGTCGCGGGCGGCTGACCGGCGTCGCACCGTCGGTGTCCACGGCTCGTCCTCGTCGTCGATTTCGGTGTCCCCGGCGGGGGCGGCGGGTTCCTCCTCGGCGAGCGGATTCCACAACACGAAGAGCTGTTCGCCCCGCGGCGAACCGTCGTTGCTGACCTCGGTGACGGGCAGGCCACAGAGTTCGGTGGCGAGACGGGCTGGCTCGCCAATGGTGGCCGAGGTGAACACGAACACGGGCGAGGCGCCGTAGTGGTCGCAGAGCCGCCGCAACCGACGCAGCACGTGGGCGACGTGACTGCCGAACACGCCGCGCAGCACGTGGAGTTCGTCCACCACGACGTAGCGGAGGTTGGCGAGGAACCCGGCCCATTGGTCGTGGCGGGGAAGGATGCCGGCGTGGAGCATCTCGGGGTTGGTGAGCACCACGTTGGCGTTCGAGCGGACCCAGCGGCGTTCCTGTGGTGTGCAGTCCCCGTCGTAGGCGGCGGCCGCCACACCGTCGAGCCCGGCGGTCGCCATGGTGGCGAGTTGGTCGCGGGCGAGGGCCTTGGTGGGGAACACGAGCAACGCCGTCGCCGTCGAATCGTCGCCTCCGATCGTGTCAAGGATGGGTGCCTGGTAGCAGAGCGATTTCCCTGAGGCGGTGCCGGTCGTGACCACGACCGATTCGCCGCGGCGTACCCGGTTGATGGCCTCGGCCTGATGCGACCACAGGTCGCTCACCCCGAGGGCCTCGGTCACGCGGGCAGCGAGGGGCGGGTCGGCCACCCCGTGTCGGGCCGGGGTGGCTGACCGGTGGGCGAGGTGGACGACCCGGGGGTCCCCACCGAGTCTTTCGGACAGGTCGCGCAGTCCAGGGTCGGCATCCGCGGGGAGCGCGGGGTGTGGGGTCGGGTCGGTCATGGGCCTTGTGGAGTGTACGGACCACCAGCGACGACCGTGAGGGCGGGCGACCGCTCCGTCGTCTGGTTTCCCCGATGGGATCGGGGAGGCCTCCACTACCGTTGTGGTGTGGGGTGTGACCGATGCTGATGGACGTACAGGTGTGTGCCCTTGGGTCGTGGACGGTCGTGGCACCCATCGGTGAGCTCGATCTGGCCTCGGTACCGCGCCTGCGCCAGGAGGTGCTCGCTGCCCTGTCATCACCGGGTGGTGACGTGTTGTTGGATCTCGCCGCCGTGGATTTCGTCGACTCGGTCGGTCTCGGTGGTGTGGTGGCGGTGGCCAAACGGGTCATTGGTGCCGGGGGGCGGTTCGCCATCGCCCGCCCCGAGGAGCGGGTGTGGGCGGTGTTCCGTCTCGTCGGTCTCGACAAGGTGTTCGATCGTTTCGACGACCTCGATGGAGCAGTCGCCGGTGGGTGAGGTGGTCCTCGACGTCCCCGCCCGACCCGAGTACCTGTCGCTGGTTCGTCAGGTCGTGGCGGCCGCCGCCGCCGTGCAGATGGTTCGTGATGAGCGCATCGACGCCCTGCGTCTGGCCGTGTCTGAGGCCACGACGAACGCCATCGAGTCCTACGCCGACGTCGGCGGGGCGGCGAGTGATCCGCGCGGCCAACGCATCGTCGTGCGGTGCAACCTCGACGTCGAGCGTGTCGAGGTCGAGGTGCGCGACCGGGCTGGCGGCATCGATGCTGACGTCGCCGAGACGGTGGTCGATCCCGGGGACCTCGACGACCCCAATCAGGAGCGTGGTCGGGGCCTGCCGTTGATGCGACACCTCGCCGACCAGTGGGAGATCACGGCCGGTGACGGCGGCACCTCGGTGCGCCTCGTGGTGTTCACCCCGTGGGGTGATCAACCCACCGACGACTAGCGGGCGCTTCCGAGATCCCCGGCTGAGGTCCAGGTGTCAGCGTCACCTTCGGCGAAGCGACGCAACTCACGTCGGGCGATCACCATGCGGTGCACCTCGTCGGGTCCGTCGGCGAGCCGCAACGTCCGGATGCCGGCGTACATCGCCGCCAGAGGCGTGTCATCGGAGACACCGGCCCCGCCGTGGGCCTGAATGGCGTGGTCGATGACCCGCAACGCCACGTTGGGTGCCACGACCTTGATGGCGGAGATCTCGGTGCGGGCTGCCTTGTTGCCGACCTTGTCCATCAACCATGCGGCGTAGAGGGTCAGCAGTCTCGCCTGATCGATTTCCATGCGCCCATCGGCGATCCACGTCTGGATCACACCCTGTGACGCCAGTGGCTTACCGAAGGCGGTGCGGTCCACCACGCGCCGACACATCAACTCGAGGGCCCGTTCGGCCGCACCGAGGGTCCGCATGCAGTGGTGGATGCGGCCCGGGCCGAGACGAGCCTGGGCGATAGCGAACCCGCCGCCCTCCTGGCCGAGGAGGTTGCTCGCGGGCACCCGCACATCGGTGAAGGTGATCTCGCAATGGCCTTCGCGATCCTGGTAGCCGAATACCGGCAGGGCCCGTTCGATGGTCACCCCGGGGGTGTCGAGAGGGACGAGGATCATGGACTGCTGGAGGTGGGTGGCGGCCTCAGGATTGGTCTTGCCCATGAGGATGGCGACCTTGCAGCGGTGCGATGCCGCCCCGGAGATCCACCACTTGCGGCCGTTGATGACGTACTCGTCACCTTCCCGGCGGATCGAGCACTCGATGTTGGTGGCATCAGAGGACGCCACGGCGGGTTTTGCGCTGTTCCACGATGGCGCCGAGCATGGGCTCCGGCACATAGGGCGCGTCGGCGAATACGAATTCGTGCAGGAAGCCGCGGAAGCTGTCGACTTCATACACCGCGAACGGATTGTCGCCCTTGAGCACGCGCC
>JALRFT010000281.1 GCA_023261915.1 Acidimicrobiales bacterium
GATCACCATCCACGTGGCGGCCGACTACGTCGGCACCAGCTCCTAGGCGAGCCGACCGGCCGCCCGGGCGGCGTCCACGGCGGCGTCGAGTTGGGCGGCCACGATGTCGAGTCCGGCGTCCCAAAACGACGGGTCCTCGAGATCGCAGTCCACGATGCGGCCCAGTGAAACCGGATCCTGCGACCCACCGGCGGCCAACAGTTTCAGGTAGTCGTCGACGAATGCGGGTCCCCGCTCGGCATAACGGGCATACACCGACAGGGCCAGCAACTGGCCGTAGGCATAGGCGTAGACATACCCGGGGCTGCCAATGAAGTGGGGGATGTAACTCCACCACGTCCGGTAGCCCTCGGTGATCTCCACAGAGTCGCCGAAGAGATCCGTCTGGGCGGCGAACCACAGGTCACCGAACCGTTCCACCGACAACTCACCTTCTTCACGCCGGTGCGTGTGCACGGCGTCCTCGAAGCGGTTCATGGCCACCTGACGGAACACGGTGGCGATGGAGTCCTCCAACGACGAGGCCAACAGCGCCAACCGGTCGGCCGGATCGTCGAGGGAGGCCAGCAAGGCGTTGGTGGTGACCGTCTCGCCGAACACCGACGCCGTCTCGGCGAGCGTCAGTGGGGTCGTCTGGTGGAACACACCCTGGGGACGGGCCAACAAGGCGTGCAGACCATGGCCCAACTCGTGGGCGAGAGTGGCGACGTCCCGGGTCCGACCTGTCCAGTTCAACAGCACGTAGGGATGATGCGACGGCACCGTGTAGGCACAGAAGGCACCCGGGCGTTTGCCCGGTCGCACCGGAGCGTCAATCCAGTGCTCGTCGAAGAACTGCTGAGCGGCGTCGGCGAGCACCGGAGAGAACGACCGGTATGCGTCGAGGACGACGGTGCGGGCCTCGGCCCATCCGATCTGGGTCTCACTCGGGGCCAGCGAGGCCATCCGGTCGTAATCGGCGAGACGATCGAGGCCGAGCAGGTCAGCCTTGAGCCGATACCAGCGCTGAGGCAGGTCGTAGCGGGCGGTGACGGCCTCCACGAGGGCCTGCACCGACGAGTCGGACGCCTCGTTGGCCAGGTTCCGGGCGGACAGCCAACTGGGGTAGGACCGCAACCGGTCGTCGACGGACTTGTCGAGGAGCAACGTGTTGAACACATACCCCCGGGTCCGAAGTCCGGGTGCCAACCCCGCGGTCACCGCCTCGGCCGCCGCCCGACGAATGTCCCGGTCCGGGTGGGCGAGCATCGCCAGACCCTGCTCCAGCCCGGCCACCACCGGTTCTTCCCCGTCGCCGAGGCCGGCGGCACCCGCCACCTCCGGGGGGAGCGACACCTCGATCGCCGACGTCAGCTCGTCGAACAGCCGGACCCACGCCGACCCACCCGAGACCTGCTTCTCGGCCAGCAACTGCTCCTCGGGTTCGCTCAACAGGTGCGAACGGTACCGACGCAGATTGGCGAGATGATGGGCGCAGAAGGCCAGCCGGTCGTCGGTGAGCAGGTCGGTCACGTGCTCGTCGGACAGCGCCGACCACTCCAACTCGAGGAACACCGTCCGCGTGGCGAACTGGGCGGACTGCTCCTGGACCCGGGCCATCAGCGCACCGGCCTCAGGGTCCAAGGTGTCCACGGCGAGCCGCAGCCCGACATAGGAACCCACACGACCCAGCGTGTCTTCAAGATCGGCGAGTTGGCACATCAGCGCTTCGAGACCGGCGGCGTCGACCGTGGCGAGTCGGCCCCGCCAGTCTTCGATGGCCCGAACCTGATCATCGGCCCGGTCGAGCAACTCGTCCACCGACGCCCCGGCGAGCAGCGGGTCGATGTCCCAACCCACCCCGGCGGCAGTCAGGTCGTCGTCAGGGGCGGGCGCTACCGGATCGATCGTGGTCATGACGACCAGCGTAGGGAATCCCGACGGCGTTCACCCCGGCCCCGACCAGGAGTCCCACGGCGACCAGGTACATCCACAACAGGGCCACCAAGACCCCGCCGAGGCTGAACAGGATGGCGTTACCGGCCTGGATGCCGAGGTAGATCCGGAACCCGACGGTGAACAGCAACGCCAAAACCACGGCCACTCCAGCCCCGGGAAGGTGACGCCGCCACGACCGCCGATCGGCCGACACGAGGACATAGATCGCCGTTGTCCACAACACGGCGACGATGCACCACGCCAACAAGGACCACACCCCGACAACGAACTCCGAACCGAAGGCAAACGCCACGAGCACACCCGTGACCAACAGCAACGTGCCCACGGCCAGACCCAGGCCCAGCAACCGACGGGCCAGCCACGAACGGCTCCGGCCGGTGGCGTTGATCACGTCGAGGGCCCCAACCACTGACGCGGCTGCTCGGGACGCCGCCCATACGGTGAGCACCAAGGCCACACTGAACAGACCGGGCCGAGGCTGTTCAAACAAGTCGCTGATCGAGCCAGCAAGTCCGTCGGACCCGCCGGGCGTCGACCCGTCGACCACGTTGATGAACTGCTGTTCCACTCGCTCGCCGACATCCCCTCCGAAGGCCGAGCCCACGAGACCGATGAACGACGTGAGCACGATGGTGGCGGGCACGACACTGAGCACGGCCCAAAACGCCACCTCGGCCGCCAAACCGCTGACCCGATCGGCCGACAATTTGCGGCGCAGCGTCGTGAGGAACTCCACGACCCGAACCTAACCGCCTTCACCAACGGCGTCCGTCGGGACCGACCGGCCGTGCCATGATCGACACGTGCCAGACGCCGATCAGTCCGAACTCACCGACGCCGTCGCCTTCGTCCAGGCGGCCGGCGAACTCACTCTCCGATGGTTCCGCTCCCCTGAGCTTGTGGTTGATGAGAAGCGGGACGGCACCCCCGTCACCGTTGCGGACAAGGAGGCCGAGACATTCCTACGCCAACGCCTCGCCGAACGTTTCCCCGGAGACGCCATCGTTGGTGAGGAACATCCCGACACGCCCGGCACCACCGGCCGGACGTGGATCATCGACCCCATCGACGGCACCAAGGCCTTCACTGCTGGCGTGCCGCTCTACACGAACCTGCTCGCCCTCCACGACGAGGAAGGCGGCGTGATCGGCATCGTGAACGTGCCGGCGATCGGCATCACGGTGTGGGCCGGGCGGGGTCTGGGGTGTTTCGAGAATGGTCTGCCGGCCCACGTCAGCTCCCGCGACAGCCTCAAGGGGGGCATCGTGTCCTCAAGCGGATTCGAACGCTGGTCCGACGAGCAACTCTCGGCCGTGAAAGGCGCCGGGGCGTTCATGCGCACCTGGGGCGACGGTTACGGCTTCGTACTGGTGGCCACCGGTCGCATCGAAGCCATGGTGGATCCCACCCTCGCGGTGTGGGACGTGGCGCCGATGCCGGTAATCCTCAACGAAGCCGGGGGGCGCTTCACCGATCTTCACGGCGAGGCCCGCATTGACGGCACCGGTGGCGTCGCCACCAACGGACTCGTTCACGACGCCCTGCTCGGGTTGCTTGGCTGACCACTCCCTAGTGGGAGTGACCGTGGTGGGGATCGTCGACCACGACGGTGTGGTCGGTCCCGACGACGAGCAGACGACCGGCGTAGGCCCGTCGAAGCACATCGGGTACGAGAACCTCCGCCGGGGGGCCGGACACGACCGTTCCCTCCGACAACAACAGCACGTGATCAGCGGTGGCTGCTTCATTGAGGTCGTGGGTGGTCATGACCACGGCCACGCCCCGACGGGCCTCCTCGGCGGCGACGTCGAGAATGCGCTGACGCGACACCATGTCGAGCCCGGTCACCGGTTCGTCCAGCAGCAACATGTCGGCCTGTTGGGCGAGACCCTGGGCGACGAACACCCGTTGACGCTGACCACCGGACAGTTCGTCGAGTTGCCGGTTGGCGAGGTCGGCCACTTCCATCCGTTGCATGGCCTCCGTCACGGCCGTGCGGTTCACCCGCCGGTCACGACGCGCCGGCAGGGCGAACATGCCCCGGCGGGCGTAGCGGCCCATGGCCACCGCCTCCTGCACGGTCAGCGGGAGGTGCTCGGCCACCTCCGTGGTCTGCAGGACCAGAGCGACCCGGTCGCGATGGCTGCCGGGCGCGGCGCCGAGCACTTCCACCACCGATCCCTCAGCCTCTTGGCCGACGAGTTCCGCATCGAGCAGACCGGCAAGCAGGTACAGCAGCGTTGACTTGCCTGAGCCGTTCGGACCGATAACGGCGGTGACGGCACCGGAAGGTACGGTAAACGTCGCTCCACCAAGGACGGAACGTGGGCCACGGCGCACTGCCACGTCCCGCACCACGGCTGCTGGGGTCACCGAACCAGTGTGGCCCAACGAGGGCAGAGAACGAAACATGAACGGGAACACCGGTTGGGTGCCACGCCGGTGTGGGAATGACATCAACCATGGAGAGCCTGATGACTGACGAGACCGGCGACACGGACCAGTCCCCCCTCCGGAGTTGCCGATTCGCCTCAATGGGCGTGGTCGCCATGCTCGTCGTCTTGACGGTCACCTCACTGATGACCCTCGGCGCCGGTGCGCAGCTGCCGTCCACGTCGACGGGGGCCGAGGGCGAGACCACCGGTGCCCGTGCCGGTGGCACCGCCGGCCTCATCGTCCTCGCTGTGGTGTTCGCGGTGGTCGTGGGCGGAGCGGTCGTGCTCTACTTCCGCAACCGGTCAACGAAGTCGTGAGCGACCCCGGGGACTTCGCATCGGCGCTCCGCGACGCCACCGGGCAACTCGGTGAGGTCGTCGCTCTCCAGCCCGGACTCCTCGTCCCGAGTTGCCCAGGCTGGACGGTTGAGCGTCTCGTCGTCCACGTCGGTCGTATCCAACAGTGGGTCGCCACCGCACTGCTCGCTCCCGATCCCGGACCCGTCGACCCCATCAGCCGACCCGCAGTCGGCACCGATCTCAGTGCCTGGATCACCACCGGCGCCGAGCAGCTGCTCGACGCTCTGGACCAGGTCGGCCCGACCGGAGCGGTGCGGGCGCCGGGCTGGGAGAACTCGGCGGCGTGGTGGCAGCGCCGCATGACCCACGAAACGGTCATCCATGCGTGGGACGCCGGATCTGCAGCCGGGATGGCTCCAAAGATCGACCGCTGGCTCGCCACCGACGGCATCGATGAGGCCCTCAACGAACTCGCCCCCGTCCGCCTCGACCGCACCACATTCGGTGTCGCGGCCACCATCCACCTCCACTGCACCGACACACCGGAGGGGGCCGAGCCACAAACACCCGATGCCGGGGAATGGCTGCTGACGATTGGACCTGACCTGGTGACCACCGCCCGGGTGCACGGCAAGGGAGACGTGGCCGTCCGCGCCGCTGCGTCAGATCTGCTGCTGTGGGTGTGGGGGCGCACCAATGCCGACGGACTTGAGGTCTTCGGCGACGCTGAGGTCCTCGGGCGCTATCAAGCCGCCGCCAACTACTGAACTACTGCCGACCCCGTCGGATCGAATACGGCACACCGAACGCCACGGCGGGCCAGCTCGGTGAGCATGGGCAGTGGTTCAAAGAGTTCGGCCAGACCACCGGCACCCGACTGTCGCGCCCCACCGGAGGCAAGCCCCACCGCTGCTAGGGCGGCCACCGCACCGGCGGCGACCCCGGGACGATCCATGGCACCGAACACCACCGTCTCCGACGCCCCGGCCACCGTCCCGCGCACCTCGACCCGGATCGCTCCCGGTGCCCCGTCCTCGGGCAGTCGCTGGGGCACCGACAGCCGGGCGCCCACCAACTGTCGACGCCGCGCCGCCAGTCGGGCGGTGACCCGCTGCG
>JALRFT010000317.1 GCA_023261915.1 Acidimicrobiales bacterium
GGCCACGACGTCGGGCGGCTGGTTCACCCCGGCCAACCAGGTGCGAATGGCGGTCGCCACTCTCGTGGCCCTCGCTGTTGTCATGGCCGTGCTCACCGTCGCCTATTGGCGTCACACCCGACCTGATTCGGTGCCCCCGCTCGGAGGGGTGGAAGGCGACGATGATCCGGCGTCGACGGTGTTGAGTGCGGTGGGTCCGTCAGGGGAGACGTCCTGAGCGACAGGGAACGGTAGGTTGGGGTCATGGCTGACTCCTTTGACCCTCAGGACATGATCCGCCGGTTCCAGGAACGGGCCCAGGCGGTGCGATCGAGACCGTTGCCGCCTGTCGGCGGTGATGAGCGGACCCTGTTCATCGAGCAGGCCAAGCTGGACTTTCAGGACTTCGCCATGGTGGGTGATGCGCAGGCGATCCTTGAGGACGGCATCCTCACCCTCCGCATTGATCTGCGGCCCCCGGGGGGCGAGTAGGGCGGTTTTGGCAATGACGGCTGGTGGGGCCGACCTTGCTATCGTGAAGGCTCACCCTGCGGACGTAGCTCAGTTGGTAGAGCATCTCGTTGCCAACGAGAAGGTCGCCGGTTCGAGCCCGGTCGTCCGCTCCAGATTGGTGGAGTTGTGTGCCCGGAGGCCCGTGTGGTCACCGGGCACACGTCTCTCCGATCACCATGCGGGCATCGTCTCGCAGCCTGGCGGCGTGGCCGAGTGGCTTAGGCAGGGGCCTGCAAAGCCCCGTACGTGGGTTCGATTCCCACCGCCGCCTCGAGGGGGTCTAGGCGAACTTCGCCGGGACCTGCGGGCGGAATTCACCCCACCAGAGACGTGACTGGTCAACGACAGGATCGTCGCCACTGGGCCTCGAGACCTGCTTCCTCTTCGGCCGGGGAAGCCTTCTCATCTCTCGTGGTCGGTCAGTCGGGCTGCTCATCCAAGCTTGGGGTCGCCGAGTTCACTGCAGGATGGGTCCATCACCGGATTTGCCGATGCGGTGCCTTGGGACCTGTCCACGCCATCGGTCCCTGCACTGTCCCAGTACCAGAAGGAGCGTGCGATCGGTCGGTGAGTGAACTCAGGGCGACGGAGGCGTCGCTGCAGTGCAGCGGTCCTCTTTTCGGAGGTCTACTCGTCCGGCCGGGAGATGCGGTTGAGGCATGTGACCCGCGTGAAGTCCCAAGGTTGCCGATGGCACCGCGGAGAGATCACCCGCCTGCCATACTTCTCCGATGACCGATAATCCCAGCGCCACAGATTCAGACACCGGCAATCCATTCAAGGATCGTCTTGAACTGATCATTGCGGTCATGTTGGGTATGGCCGCCATCATCACGGCATGGACGGCGTTCCAGAGCACTCAGCTGGGCGACAAGGTGCAGGAGTCCTTCAGCGAGGGTATTCGCACCGCCGACCAGGCATCTCAGGAGTACAACACGGCGATTGCCACCGATAACCAGAGTCAGGCACTTTTCCTTGAGTACGCGAAAGCCACCGTGGCCGGAGATGAAGTCCTTTCGACCTACATCAAGGAGACGCTGATGTCGCCTGAGTTGGCGGCAGCGGTTGATTGGTGGATTGCGCAGCCCGAGGAGACGGGTCCCGATTCACCCTTCGTTGACGAAAACCCCAATTGGGACGACAGCTCTCGGGCCGCCGGAGCCGAACTCGACGCCAAGGCCCAAGAGTATTTTGACGCAGCTAAGGCAGCCGACACCGAGGGTGACAAGTTTGACCTTCTCCAAGTCATCGTCACGCTGTCGCTGTTCCTCTTTGGTGTCGCCAGCTTGGTCCGCCAACAGAGAATCCAACTTGGCCTTGCTGCTATTGGCGCCGTCATTCTCATCTACTCACTCGTCATGACCATTTCTCTAGGTGATCCCGCCGGGTTGTTCTGAGCTGACATCTGCCCGGGGGGTTTTCGCTCAGGCGGCACGCAGCCTCGAAGGCCGGCCCCGATGAATTCCCCATCCTGGCGATGAATGCTCGAGTAGCTCCCCTGTCGCTGCCGCAGGCCGCCCGGTGGCCCCCGATGCTGCCCTTCGTTGCTGGTGCTCGGGGCCGCCCGGACCTCTGGACCGATGACAGGTAATCTCGCGAGACAAGGTCTTCGTGTCGTACTTCCACACGACCACCGGGGGAGGCGGCGATGAGCGCAGAGCGTTATGGCAGAGGGGATCGTCAGCGTCGGTGCCGGCGCGGGTTGCCTGTCATTGCGGCACTGGGGGTCCTTCTCGGCTCGGTGGCACTGGCCCCTTCGCCCGTGTCCGCCGTGCCCACCGAGTCCGGACCAATCGTTTCCCCGGCCTACGCCGGTGGCCCGCTCGACACCCCGCTTGAGCGGGTTGGGTCGTCGACATTTTCAAGTGGTGAGAATCTGGCCCGCACACCGGGGTTCAGTGACGGCACGTTCGGCTACTTCGCCACCCAGACTTTTCCGGCGCGCATCGTGAAGATGAGGCTGTCGGACATGAACTGGGTCGAGACATTGACGCTGGAGGACGGGGAGACCGGTCCAGTCTCTGCGGTGACCGATGGGACCTACGGCTACTTCGGTATGAATACCTTCCCGGGCCGGGTCGTCAAGGTGCGCCTGTCGAACATGACCCGAGTGGGGGCCCTGTCGCTGGAGTTGGGGGAGAACTACCTGATCTCAGCGGTGACTGACGGCACTTACGGCTACTTCGGGACGAACACTGTCCCAGGCAAGGTCATCAAGGTTCGCTTCTCGGATCTGTCACGTGTGGGTGCCGTCACGCTCAATGCGGGCGACAACCGATTCTCAACCGCTATCACTGACGGCACCTACGGCTACTTCGGGACCAACACCGATCCCGGCCGGATCATCAAGATTCGCCTGTCTGATCTCTCACGAACCGATGAGCTGGTCCTTCCCGCTGATGAGGAGTTCCTCAAGGCAGCCGTGACTGACGGCACCTACGGCTACTTCGGAACGAGCACGACGCCCGCCCGGGTGGTGCGGGTGCGTTTGGCCGACCTCGCGCGAATCGACGACCTCGAGCTCGGTGTTGGCGAAAAGCTCGCCGTGTCCGCCGTGTCCGACGGCACCTTCGGCTATTTCGGTCTGAGTGCGTCACCGGCTCGGGTGGTCAAGATGCGCCTGTCGAACATGACCCGCGTCGGAGTGTTGGTGCTGGAGAACGACGAAAGTTTGGCGAACCCTCTGATCATCAATGGCAGTGAGGCGTTCATCCCGACGTTCACGTCGCCGATCAAGGTGGTTCGTGCCAGCCTGACGGACATGACCAGGGTCGATACTCGCACCCTGGGAGGCCCCGGCAACGCTGTATCGTCGGTGACCGACGGAACCTATGCCTATGTCGGGACCGATGAGTCCCCAGGCCGTGTGGTGAAGGTGCGTCTGTCGGACATGACGCCGGTCGGGGTGCTGAGGTTGGATACCGGCGAGTCGAACCTCGTTTCTGCAGTCACTGACGGCCGGTTCGCCTACTTCGGCACGGCGACCTTCCCCGGTCGGGTCGTCAAGGTTCGAATGTCGGACATGACGAGGGTGGGAGCGGTCACTTTTGGTGCCAGCAAGGATGTCGCTCGTGCGGCCGTAACCGATGGTACGTACGGCTACTTCGGAACGGGGAGCAGCCCCGCCTGGGTCGTGAAGGTGCGCCTCTCTGATATGACCGAGGTCGAGAGCGACGTCCTCTACGTCGATCGGCCCGACGGCGACGGAGTGACCATCGAGGGGGAGAATGTACTCTCCGCTGCGATCAACCTCGTGGAAGGGAACCTGTACTTCGGTCTCGGTATGGACCCGGGTGTCATCGCGCAGGTGGATCTGGGTGATGCGGGGATGTCCTCGTTGGACGCCGTCCGCCTCAACGCCGGGGAGACGAATGCCTTGTCGGTGACGGTGAGCCGGGACGGGCTGTTCGCCTACGTCGGCACGGGCACCTCGCCGGGAAAGATCATCAAGTTCACCGCCTTTGGCGGGTTGCTCGCCCGCCGGCCGGAGCAACTCAATCTCAATGCTGGTGAGGACATCGTGCTGTCGGCGGTGACCGACTCGAAGTTCGGTTACTTCGGGACGAACACCCGCCCGGGTCGCATCATCAAGGTTTCTCTCTACGACATGACTCGTGTTGATGACATCACCCTCGGAACTGACGAGGATCTTCTGCGAACGGCGGTGGCCGATCGCACACAGGCGTACTTCGGGACCAACACCTCACCGGCGAAGCTCGTGAAGATCCGCCTGGCGCCGATCGTCGACGTGGCTGACAACTTCTGCGAGCTGGTCGATAGTGCCGCCATTCCTGCCTTTGCCCGCTTGAGCGCATGCTGGTTGTTCACCAATGACATCACCGTCAACAATCCCTTTGGCCCTTCGACGGGGGTTACCCGCGCCCAGATGGGGACATTCCTGTGGCGGGCGGCCGGCGAACCGGCAGCCCGGTCCGCCTGCGGATTTGCCGACGAAGCGGTCATCGCGACCTACGCACGACCGGGCGCCTGCTGGATGCTCGCCAATGGGATTACCCAGAACAACCCCTTCGACCCAGGGGGGTTCGTCACCCGGGGGCAGATGGCGGCGTTCCTGTGGCGCGCTGCTGGTCAACCGTCGGCCCCACTGTCGTGCGGATTCACCGACGAGGCGTCCATCCCCGGCTATGCCCGCCAAGGTGCGTGCTGGTTGCTCGCCGAGGGGGTCACCCGAAACAACCCGTTTGAACCGGGCGCAGTGGTGAACCGGGCACAGATGGCCGCCTTCCTCAACCGGCTCTACACGCTCAACTGACACCGATCCCACGACCCGCAACGGCGGGGTCGACGCCCGCCCATGGTCAGCGCGGTGCTACTTCGTGGCGGCTAGCGTTTCCCTCAGTCACCACAGGGTCGGTTGTCGTGAGATGTTGGAGGTCCACCATGGTCCGGGTACCGAGAGTCCTACGAGTGCTGGCGGCGGTGGTGCTTGCTACCGCGGTGGTTGGGGCGGCGGGGGTCTCCCCGGCGGCTGCCGAGCCGGGGTCATGTGGTTTCAACCCGGCGGTGGTCAGCATCCGCCCGGGTGAGGAGCCGTCGACGTTCCTCTACACGTACCCAGAGCCGTGGCAGACGACATTGGAAATCGCTTTCAACGGCGTCTTCAACCCGGCGTTCACCGAATTGATCACGGTGACGACTGGGACCTTTACGTTCGACTATCAGGATGAACTGGCTGTCCTGCGTCGGGGGTTGGGTGACCCGACGGCGACGACGGGCGCCGTTACCTACCGGTACCTGACGGACGTGGGTGGTCCGCGTGCGTGTGAGATCACTGTGGTGCTGTGGGAAGAGCCGGAGCCAACAACGACGACGCTGACCCCGCCCTCGTCAACCACTGTTCCCGCTGAGGCGGTGGCGACACCTCGGTATACCGGCTGAGCCCCGATCGGAGCGGGCCGCCTGATCGGTGGTGCCGCCCGATGACGTGGTCTACCGGGCGGTAGGGGTTGGGAGTGCCCCGACAGGGGAAAATCTCCTCCGGCATGGCAACCTTTCCCCAGGAGGTAGTCCGATGACCGGTCGAACTCGTTATGTCCGAATGTTCGGAGTGGCCCTCGTGGCAGCCGTCGCTCTGGTCGCTGGAGCTTGTGGTGGCTCACATAGCGACATGGACATGGGCGACGACCTGTCAATGGACATGATGGGCGACATGGAGATGACCCTC
>JALRFT010000324.1 GCA_023261915.1 Acidimicrobiales bacterium
CGGGTACAACCCGGCCAGCACACCCGCCACCGATCCCGCCACCACGATCACCACCAGGTTCGACACCGGGATCGACAGGACACTGAACGTCGGTTGGGCCCGGGTGAGGACGTCAAAGAGGGCGAGACCGAACCCGAGGCCGATGGCGAGACCGATGAGCGTGCCGACCACGGCGATCACGATGGACTCCTGCACCACCATGGCTGACACCTGACGACGCATGGTGCCAACCGCCCGCAGCAGCCCGAGTTCGCGGGTGCGTTCGTAGACGCTCAGCAACAGGGTGTTGACCACGCCGATGAGGGCGATGAGCAGCGAGAGGGCCAACAGCGCGTAGAGCAGGGCCACACTCTGGTCGACCTGGGCGGCGCGGCTCTCGGTGAGGTCTTCGAGGTCCTGCACCTCGGCGGTGGGATAGGCGGCCACCACTTCCTCCACGGCGGCGCGACCGTCTGCGGGGTCGACGCCCGGGGCAAACGACACGAGGACCTGACGGTCGACCCGGTTGGAGGCTGGGAAACTGGCGTCGAAGGTTTCCTGGGTGGTGATGAAGCCTCCACCCCGCAGGAACGGGGACTCGCCGTATACGGCCGCCACCCGGAACTGGCGGGGGCCGGACTGGAACTCGAGGGTGACGGTGTCACCGAGGCTGAGACCGGTCTCAGCAGCCTGCTCCGACGAGATAGCCACCGTGTCGGGCCCGAGATCGTCGAGTGATCCTTGCGCCACTTCGAAATCAATCAGTCCCGAGATGGCTGGGGGGTCGATCCCGAGGACGGTGACGCCCTCTACGCCGCCACCCTCTCCCGTCGCCGAAGGCGGGGTGTCGATGCCGGCGAACCCGAAGCGCAGACCGGTGGCCACGGCGACCTCGGGGACGGCGCTCACCTCCTCGGCGATGGCGGGTGACAGGCCGAGGAACGAGTCGGCCCGAATCACGAGGTCGGAGAGGAAACTGCGCTCTGTGGCTTGGGCCACCGACGCCGAGGCTGACGAGGCGGCGATGGCGATGACCGTGACCAGACCGATGCCGATGGTGAGGGCCGCCGTCGTGGACGAGGTGCGGGCCGGGTTGCGCTGAGCGTTCTCGGTGGCCAGGCGCCCGGTGATACCGGTCAACTTCCGCAGTGGTGCGCCGATGACGCCGGCGAGCGGACGCAGGTACACCGGTCCCAGCGCGGTCACGGCGACGAAGGTGAGGACGAGACCGGCGCCGATGAACTGGAAGGCCCGCTCCCCTTCGGCCGAGCGACCGGCGATGACGAGAGCGCCGGCGCCGACGGCGGCGACGAGACCGATGATGATGCGGACCCGAGACCTCGCAGAGGTGTCCACCGCCGCCGCCCCCATGGCCTCCACCGGTGCCACCCGGGCGGCACGCAGAGCCGGGAGCAGTGCGCTGAGCAGCGTCACCCCGACGCCGAGCACGACGGGCACGATGAAGGCCATCGGCACGAGAGCGAGGGGGCGTGGGGGCAACTCGAGACCGAACGCCACGAGCAGTTGGCGCAGTCCGGCGGCGAGACCCACACCGGCGAGCGCGCCGACGGCTGAGGCGATGACCCCGATGAGGACGGCCTCCCCGAGTACTGAGCTGAGGACCTGACGGCGGCTGGCGCCCACGGCCCGCAACAGGGCGAGCTCACGCATGCGCTGGGCGACGAGAACGGCGAAAGTGTTGAAGATGATGAAGCCGCCGACGAACAGGGCGATCACGCCGAAGGCAGTGATGAACGCCGTGAACTGGTCGATGAAGTCCCGGAACGGTCCGGCGCTCTCGTCACTGAACGCCACCCCGGTGACGGCTTCGACTCCGTCGGGGAGGTTGCTGGCGAGTGCATCAACGAGCTGCTGCTGGGTGACACCGTCCACGGCGGCCACGGTCAGCCAGTCGAACTGACCGGGTTCGCCGAGGAGCCGCTGGGCCTCGGCCGTGGTGAACAGCAGTGCGGGCGCACCGGCGAAGTTGTCGATCTCACCGAAGGTGGCGATGCCCGAGACGGTGAACTCTTCAATACCGGTCGGCACGTTGACCCGGAGGCGATCCCCGGGCC
>JALRFT010000325.1 GCA_023261915.1 Acidimicrobiales bacterium
TCTTATTGATTGTTCTCAAAGCTGAAGTGGAAATCTTCAACGTAATTACAGCATCTTCCTCCGGAAGGTAGAACTTCTTGGTAACCAAATTCGGGTAGAATTTACGCTTAGTTTTGCGGTTTGAGTGCGAAACATTGTTTCCTACCGCCGCGACCGGCGACGCCGGACGATCAGCTTCTGGGACGGCTTCTTCTTGTTTCGGGTACGACCTTCGGGCTTGCCCCACGGGGACACCGGGTGGCGGCCACCGGAGGTCTTGCCCTCGCCACCACCATGGGGGTGGTCGACGGGGTTCATCACGACACCACGGGACTGGGGGCGAACGCCCTTCCAGCGGTTACGACCGGCCTTTCCGATCTTGATGAGTTCAGCCTGGGCATTGCCAACCGTGCCGACGGTCGCCCGGCAGTCGATGAGTACCCGGCGCATCTCGGTGCTGGGCAGACGAAGGGTGGCGTAGTCGCCTTCCTTGGCCACGAGCTGCACCGACGACCCGGCGCTACGAGCCATCTTCCCGCCACCACCAGGGCGCAACTCCACGTTGTGCACCGTGGTACCGACGGGGATGTAACGGAGCGGAAGGGCGCAGCCTGGGCGAATATCGGCATCACGACCGGACTTCACGCGGTCACCGACATTCAACCCCTCGGGAGCGAGGATGTAGGCCTTCTCGCCATCGAGGTAGTGGAGCAGGGCGATACGAGCGTTGCGGTTCGGGTCGTACTCAATGGCGGCGACCTTGGCCTCAAAGTTGTCCTTCACCCGACGGAAGTCGACGACGCGGTAACGACGCTTGTGGCCACCTCCGCGGTGGCGGGAGGTCTTGCGCCCGTGAGCGTTGCGGCCGCCGGTAGACGTGCGGGGAGCCAGAAGGCTCTTTTCCGGGCTGGTCTTGGTGATCTCGGAGAAATCCGAGACGGTCTGGAACCTACGACCGGGGCTGGTGGGCTTGCGCTTACGAACTGCCATCAGATCAGGCCTCGAACAGATCAATGCTCTCGCCCGGTGCGAGAGTCACGTATGCCCGCTTCACGTCGGGCCGCTTACCGAAGGTGGGGAGACGCCGGTTGCGCTTGCGCTTCCCCTTGCGGTTCAGCGTGTTGACCTTGGCCACCTTGACATTGAACAAGGCCTCCACGGCGCTGCGGATCTCCGGCTTGGAAGCGTCGGGATGAACCCGGAAGGTGTACACAGCGGCGTCCTGGAGGGAGTAGGTCTTCTCACTCACCTCGGGGGCGATCACGACATCCTGTGGGTACTTCACGCCTCATCCTCCCCGGACTCGTCTTCAGCTGCTGCGGCGGCGGCCACTGGCTTTGCCGCATCGGCGCCGGGAAGTGCGTCGGCAGTGAACACCACCCAGTCGCTCACGAGGATGTCGTAGGCGTTCAACTGATCGTGCTCGATCAGATGGATCTCGGGAAGGTTGCGGAAACTGAGCGCAGCGTTGATGTCCTCGCGACGCAGCACCATGAGGACGCGTCCCTCGATGCCCATCGCCGACAACGCCTCAATGGCCTTCTTCGTACTGGGGGTGTCGAATCCCCAAGAATCCACGACGGCGACCCGGCCTTCGGCGGCCCGGTCAGACAGAGCGGAGCGGAGGGCGAGACGAACCATCTTCTTGGGGGTGCGCTGGGCGTAGGAGCGAGGCTTGGGTCCAAGGGCCACACCGCCACCACGCCACTGCGGGGAACGGATCGAGCCC
>JALRFT010000021.1 GCA_023261915.1 Acidimicrobiales bacterium
ACTCCCGGTCACAGGTCGCACCAAAGGGCTGGTCGTTGCCCTTCGGGTTGGGGTAGTGGAGGTTGTAGATCGAACCGGCGAACGTGCCCCGGGACATGAGATGGGTCAGATTCGGCGCAATACCGGAGACGAGGGCGGCGGGGTTTTCTGCGAGTTGCTTGTTGTTGACGCCATCGATCAGGTGACAGGACCCACAGTTGTTCTTCCATTCCGACAAGCCGGCTCTCTGCTCCTCGGTCACCGGCAATGGCGCCGGCTTCTGTTGGTTGGCAACCCACCGATCAAAGTCGGCGGCAGGAATGGCGCGCACCAACATGCGCATGTTGGCGTGACTCAATCCGCAGAACTCCGTGCACTGACCCCGATACACACCAGGCTCATCAGCCTGGAGTTTCCACGGGGATACCAGACCCGGCACGGCATCACGTTTGCCATTGAGGGCCGGGATCCAAAACGAGTGGATCACATCGTTGGAGGTGACCGACAACTGCACGGGCCGGCCCACCGGGATCACCAGTTCCGCCGCGGTCTCCACATCGGAATCGCTGTCGAAGCGCCCGTCGTTGTTGACGTCGTAGCGATAACCCCACCACCACTGCTGCCCGAAAACCTGCACCTGCACCGAGTCGGGTTCCTCAGCGGCGAGATCGAGGATCGTGACGGCAGTGAGCACGGCCACCACGGCAAGGATGGCCGCCGGGATGGCTGTCCAGGTGATCTCCGCTGCGGTGTGACCGTGGGTCTGCTTCGGCATCGGTGAGAGGTCGAGCTCGGGATCGCCCTTCTCGCGGTAGCGCATCACGATGTAGAAGATGGCGCCGAGCACACCAACGAACACGAGGCCCGCAATGATGAACACCGGCGCCGCGAGGTTGTCGATGAGTGACGAGAACGGACCTTGCGGTTTCAGCGTGGTCAGCTGGTAATCGGTCTCGTTGCCCCTCAGGGCCGAGACAACCATGCCAACCCACAGCACGACGAACAGCCCCAACGCCACGACGATGGCGATGCGGCCGGCGGTTGAGTTGAGACGCTTCATGCGGATACTCCGTTGGTCACTGCAGGGGGATCGGCGGCGACACCGATGGAGGAATGACTCTCACCGGATCCGTGGTGGGGCGGGAACTCCCGCTGGCCCACAACCAATCCGGCAATTGCAGATCCAAGCACGATCACCACAGCAGCAATGATGACAAGTGCGAGAGCCCCACGAGAGATCCGGGGTCGATTTGCCACGATTGCCGTCCCGACGAAGAAGGCGATGGCAATGAGACTGAAGACGACGACCGAGCCGGTTTTGGAAACGGCGAGGAGCAGGCGGGACACGCCGAGCACCACGATGGCGATGGCAATGACCGACACCACGGGAATCCGCCACGGCTCAATGAGCTGCTCGTAGCGAGCGGTGTTGGCGGCATCGTCGTTGGAGAGTCGGTTGGCCCACGCCCGGGTGGTCCACACGAGCGCCACCATCAGCAGGACGAAGAGGCTGGCAAGGGCGAGGGGGGTGCTCGCCGCAAAGCCGATGAGCATCCCGACACCGGCGAGGGCTGCGGCGAGTGGAGCGTAGGACGACCCGTGCGGCGTGGCCGTCAGCGGCCGGGCCTCGACGTGGGTGACTTCCGCCTGGGATTCCGAGTCAGCATCCCGGAAGGCCTGGAGTAGTGCGGCGAGCACCCCTGAACAGACCGCCGTGCCGAGAAGGACGGTGTAGCCAAGGTGGCTTCCGACCCCGCCCTTCCATCCAATCGTGAGCGGCCCGACGACCGAGTCGATCAGCCCTTGGTCGCTGTTGGTGATGTTGTTGCCGAGGGCGAACAGAAAGGCACCGGCGAGGGAGAGCACGGCGATGCCGCCAAAGAGCTTGAAACCGGGGGTGAGGACACGCGAGCGCAGCATCAGAACCTCACTTCGTCACGTAGATCGCGATCCAGATGAGGGCGTAGACCGCCACCATCACGTGCCAGAACAAAGCCGACGCTGCAATGCCGTCGTATTGACGGGCGTCGTACCCGCCCGCAAGAGCCCGGAAGGCCATCAAGCCGACGAAGACCATGGCGGCAACCGCCATGATGATGTGGGCGGCGGTGATGGAGTAGATCAGCACCGACTGGACGTTGGCGTCGACGTCCAGGCCCGCCTTGGACCACAGGTAGGCCGTCATGTTGATGTAGCCGAACCCGAACAGCAGCGTCAGGCCCAGAGCGAGGTAACTGTTCACCCGGTCGTCGTTGCGCACGGCACTGACCGCCCACTGAACCGTGACCGAGGACATGATGAGACCGAACAGCATCACGTTGGGCTGGGTCAAGGGGAGATCAACGGCATCGGGCAACCACGTGTCCCCGGCCCCGATGACCTGAGCCCGTTCGGTCAGGTACACCCCGATCATCCCGATGATGGCCATGGCGGCGGCCACTGAGGCGAACGACGTTCCGACCACCAGCATCCGGGGACGCTGCAGGGGTGCGGCGGGGAGAGCGGGGGCGGCCATCAGGAATCCTCGTTTCCGGAATCATCCCCGTCGCCGCGGAGATCGGACAACGGCTCAGCAGAGGTCACGGCAGGAACCTCGGCGAAGTTGCCGAGGGCGGGGGGTGACGACGTCGCCCACTCGAGTGTCTGACCTGTCCCCGACGGATCGTCGTCGGAGGCACCACGGGCCCCAATGAGCCCAAGGCCGCCGAGAGCGAGGGCCCCGGCGACCAACGCCATGCCAAGAGCAGTGACCACGACGAGAGCGTCCAGCGCCCCTTCGAGTCCGCTGAAGCGAGTGGACGCCCCGGCGAGCAGAAGCCCAAGTCCCCACAAGACGCCACCACCGAGAGCCGCAAGTGCACCCAGGCCACCCAAGCCGGCCGACATCTGACCGCCTGAGATCTTGGGGGCCCACCAGGCGGCGGCGGCGATGGCGGCTGCGGCCACAGCGGCGATCACGAACCCGACCTGCCCCACGGCGGCCATCGGGGTGCCGGTGGCACCGACTTCGAGCAGTTGCAGGTCCAGCGGACCCACGGCGAAGAGTGCCCCGACGATGACGCCGAGGAGCAACAGGAGCAGCGTCACCACGGCAGCAACAAGGGGGGTTGAAGGTCGGGGCTTGCCCTGCGCGAGGAGCGACCCCCACCCGCCCGCAGCGGCGAGAACCGGAAGGATGATGGCGAAACTGACGATCACGAAGAACGGGCCGGTCCACACACCATTGAGTTGGATGATCTGTGACCACGAGCCGATCGAGAGGGCGGCGAAGGCACCGATGGCAGCAAGGATCACGCCACGCGAGGGCTGCCGACGATCAGCAAGGGATGGGATGAGGTCGCCGAGCACGCCGAGAACCGGGATGGCGAGAACGTAGATCTGGGGTTGCATGAAGGCCCACGCAATGGCCGCCCATTGACCACCAGCCGAACCAAAGGTCGTCTGGCCGTTGACGAGATCCACCCTGATGAGAATCAGATTCCCCATCAGCACCGGCCAGGTCAATACCGAGATGCCGGCGGCGGCCACCATGGACCACGCGAACATCGGCACCCGGTCGAACGTCATACCCGGAGCCCGCAAGGTGAGCGCTGTGGTCGCCACACACACCGCTCCGAGAAGCAGACCGACAAGCAACATCACCATGGAGATGAAGGCGAGGTCCACGGCACGGGTGTTCCCTCCGCCGATTCCACCGTCGATCACCACTGCCACGCCCATCGTGATGGCGCCGGCCAGCCAGACCCACAGAGACATCGCCGCCGCCCGAGGGAAGGCAACCGAGGAAGCACCCACCTGAAGCGGGACCAGCAGGACGGCGAGACCGAGGAAGAAGGGGAGAGCGAAACCGAACACCAGCCCGATCTGCCCGGCGGTGAACAGACGGAGGTTGACCTCGGCAGCGAACAAGCCCCCCGATCCGAGATTCCCAAGAATTCCGAGGGCGAGCGCCACCGCCGACAGTGCCCCGAGAATCAGGGAGGCGCCGATGAACAGGCGCCCGATGACCTTGTGGTCACCCGAGCCCAAAATGCCGGCAAGGCCGGACGAAGCAGAGACCTCCGGGGCGGTGTCGTCCCCGGTCTCAACTGGCGTTTCCGTTGTGGTCATCAGTGTGTACTGGAACCCTGGGTCGTCCAGGCCCGCATGGCCGCAGTGACCTGGAGCGCCGCCACCGGGGGGGCGACGCCTGTGGATAGGACGTCCTGACCCTCCGACACTACACACTTCCAGCCATAGCCCCGAAACCTTGCCACGACCCCCACCCTCATGTGCCCGATGCCACAAGCTGGTCGATGGCCATGGCCCCAAAGAGCAGCACCAGATAGGTGATCGAGTAGTGGAACAGACCCATCGCCCGGGCCTCTGAGCCGGTCCGCAAGACCCGCACGGCGTGCCACAGGAACAGCGCACCGAGCAGCACGGCCGCCACGCCATAGATCCAGCCCATGCCTGCTACCGGGATGAACAGCAGCGTCAGGGCAACGACCACCACCGAGTACGCCACGATCCTCACGGCGGTGAAGTGCATGGAGGCGACTGCCGGGAGCATCGGGACGTCCACGGCGGCGTAGTCGTCCTTGTATCGAACGGCGAGCGCCCAGAAGTGTGGGGGGGTCCAAAAGAAGATGACGGCAAACAGCACGATCGGGGGCCACGCCACAGTGTCGGTGACCGCCGCCCAGCCGATCAGCACTGGAGCGGCTCCTGCGGCCCCGCCGATGACAATGTTCTGGGTTGAGGTGCGCTTCAGCCAAAGGGTGTAGACGAACACGTAGAACAGACAGGCGGCGAGGGCGAGAACCGCACTGAGCAAGTTCACGAAGGCCCACAACCACAGGAACGCCGCCGCCTCAATGGCAATGGCGAACACCAGTGCGGCCGTCGGGGTCATCGCCCCGGTCACCAGCGGACGGGACTGGGTCCGACCCATCACAGCGTCGATGTCACGGTCGACGTACATGTTGATGGCGTTGGCCCCGCCGGCGGCAAGGGTGCCACCCACGACGGTGGCCACCATGAGCCACACCGAGGGAAGGCCACGCTCAGCCACGATCATGGTGGGCACAGTCGTCACCAGCAGCAACTCGATAATTCGGGGTTTGGTTAGCGCAACGAAGGCGCCAACCCGTGCAACGAGGCTGCGGTCTGCAGGGACCGGCGCTGCACTTGCGGCGGACGACACGAGGTGAATGGTAGGCCACCCCAGCGGAACCCCGAAATCCCGGACAGGGTTCAAGACGCTGAATCTGGACGTCGGGATTGGGGAATGGCCCGAACGCTCCGTACCATCAACGGTGTGGGTTCCCAGATGACGGTGTCGAAGGGAGCGGCGATGTCACCAGGTCGCTGGCGCATCTCCGCACGCCTGTACCGGTGGATCACCGTCGCCGCGCTCGTTGCCCTCGCCGTCATCGTGGTGACTGGCGCAGCCGTACGTCTCACCGGGTCGGGTCTGGGATGCACCGACTGGCCCACCTGTGAGGACGGCCAGTTCTTCGCCGAGCTCGACAACGTGCACGCCATGGTCGAGTTCCTCAATCGCCTCTTCACCGGAGTCGTGTCCGTGGCCGTCATGCTGGCCGTCCTCGGGAGTCTCCTGCGCCTCCCAAGGAGACGGGATCTCACCTGGCTGTCGTTGGGCCTGGTGGCCGGAGTCGTCGCCCAGATCGTGTGGGGCGGTTTCACCGTGTGGTCCGAACTCCGGCCCGAGATGGTGATGGGGCACTACCTGATCTCGGCCGTCCTCCTCGCCAACGCTGCCGTGCTCGTACAGCGCGCCGCCAGCGGCGGGAAGCCCGTCGGCCCCGCCGTACCCCACCGGGTGCTGATCATGAGCCGGTGCATGGTGGCACTTGCCGTCGTGGTGATCGTCACGGGCACCGTGGTCACCAACACCGGACCGCACGCCGGCGACGAGAACGCCGTGCGCTTCGCCTTCGACATCACGTCGGTGGCACGGGTCCACGCCGTCGCCATGCTCGTGTTCGCCGCCATCGGTATCGCCACGCTCTACCTCGCCTACCGATCAACCTCATCGACCAGTCGTGCCGGTGCGTCACTTCGCCGACGCGGCGGACTGCTTGCCATCGTGGTCGTGGCCCAGGCGGCCATCGGCTACATCCAGTTCTTCACGGGTGTTCCCGCCGGCCTCGTCGCCCTCCACGTGTTCGGTTCGGTCCTGACCCTGCTCGCCGTGATGGGTGTCCATCTCGCCATGGTTGAACGACCGGCGCTTGAACCCCGGGGTTCGGCGCCTGCAGGTGTGCACCCATGACGCCACTCGCGGCCGACACCGCAACCGCCCCCGTGGAGTCCGAGGTCGGTTCTCCCGACACCCGCCTCGCCGAGGACCGGCCATGGGTCGTCATTGTCTGGAACGACCCCATCAACCTGATGTCATATGTGACCTTCGTGCTGCAGAAGCTGTTCGGCTACCCGCGGGCGAAAGCGGAGAAGCTGATGATGGAGGTCCACACCAAGGGCCGGGCTGCGGTCTCCACCGGACCGCGCGAGCGGGCCGAGATGGACGTCTACCGACTCCACGAGCACGGTCTGTGGGCGACCATGCAGCAGGACTGAAATGGTCTGGCGCCGACCCCCCCGACCCTTCGTCGCCCAGCGCGACGGCAGCGTCAGCCTGAACCTGAGCGATGAAGAGCGCCGGATGCTCGCTCGACTTCTGCCGCAACTGAGCGAACTCCTCGAGGCACCCGACGATCCCGGACTGCGCCGCCTCTTCCCCACCGCCTATCCCGACGACCCCGAGCGAGACGCCGACTACCAGCGACTCATGCGGGACGAGCTCTTGGCGTCACGCTCACACTCGCTCACCACGGTGATCGAGTCCCTCGAGGTCACCGAGCTCGACGGTGCACAACTCGATGCGTGGCTGCAGACACTCAACGCTGCCCGACTCGTGCTCGGAACCCGCCTCGACGTCGGCGAGGACGACAATCCGATGGTCATGCCGTCCGACACCGACCCTGACGCCGCCGCCCACTTCACGTACCTGTGGCTGTCCGAACTCCTCGAGTTCGCCACGGCGGCGGCCATGGAGCGTCTGTCGTGACCTGGGAACTCATCGTTGGCCGTCCTCGCAATGGCGAGCGACTGGTAGCCTCTCGTCGCTGCATCGTCGGCGCCGGCCCCCATCGTCTAGCGGCCTAGGACACCGCCCTTTCAAGGCGGCAGCACGGGTTCGAATCCCGTTGGGGGTGCCACACCATCCGCGCCTCGCCCTTGTCTGCCCATGGAGCGGTTGGGCTAGGCTCACTCTTCTGCACGGGACCCGTCCCGTGTGCACGGATGGTCCCGTGGTGCAGTTTGGAGTGCACGCCGGCCTGTCAAGCCGGAGGTCGCGGGTTCAAATCCCGTCGGGACCGCCACGTCGTGTTGTTGCCACCGCATCCCGGTGGGGGCAGGATGACAACCCCGGTCGGGTAGCTCAGTTGGCAGAGCGTCCGCCTGAAAAGCGGAAGGTCACCGGATCGACGCCGGTCCCGACCACCACACGGAACCCTGCTCTGTGGGCAGGGTTCCGGCGCGTCGGAACGCCACCCGTGGCGCCGGGGCGGCGGACGATCAGACGCCGAGTGCCCCGATGAGGTCGAGATGGTGGCGCACCACCAGGTCAGCCTCAGGCCCCTGATCGGGTCCGTCATCATGGAGTCCGGCGTAGCGCACGGTGCCCATCCCCACTGCCCTCGCCCCGGCGACATCGGTGCGACGCAGATCTCCGACGTGCACGGTCTCGGCGGGTGCCACCCCGCCCAGGCCGGCGAGGGCGTGATGGAAGATCACGGGGTCGGGTTTGTAGACCCCGACCTCGTCGGAGAACGACCAGTGGTCGAACAACGTGAGCACCCCGTGGCGGTCGAGGTAGTCGCGCAGCACCGGCGAGGGGGTCAACCCGACGTCGCACACGATGCCGATCCTGATTCCTGCGTCTGACAGCGACCCGAGTAGCTCTACCGCGCCCGGGGTGAGCTCGGGCCGGAGACCAGTGGGGGCGTGGACGAACGTCTCGGCCACCCGGTCACGATCGGTGGGGTCGAGTGCCAAGCCCAAGGTGTCGATGAGGACCACGGCCCCATCCGCAGCCGAGAACTGCCGATTGGCATGCCAGTGGTCGTTGTGCGCCGCCACGGCCGCATCAAGTGCCGCGTCGAGCGTTCCCGCGTCAACGCCGACACCGAACTCGACGAGTAGCGCCTCAAGCGCCGCCCGACGGGCCTCACGTGGTCCGGACCGACGCGACACCACGAGGGTGTCCCAGTAATCGAAGGTGACTGCCCGAGGCGGCGCCTCGGCGAACGTCGGGTGGCGGGGAGAGGTCACCCGGAGGCAAAGCGGTCGTTGAGCAACAACCGGTTGGAACACACCGGGTTGGCGATAACCGGGTTGCACCGGGCGACCCCGCCCGAGGGGATAAACGCCGTGTAGAGGCTGCCCCGCACGTCGGCCAGCTTGGAGTCCGTCGGCTCGAGGTAGTCGGAACTGATCCAGCTCGAACCGCTCGACCACGCCGCCCGGCGGGTAGCCACCCCGGAAGGGATCTGGGTGGCGGGATCCCGCAGGAGCGAGGTGTAGGGGCCATCGGCGCGGGTGCGCACCATGAAACCATCATCAATGAGCCTGGGGATTGACGGGTCGGCAGGACTGTTGCGCTTGAAGAAGGCGGCGCCCGGGGCTTCGGTGTTCGGTGCTTCGGCGAACATGGCCCGGCCCTCGAGGTTGGGGCGACCGGCGACGTAGTCGTTGAGCACCTGACCCGAAGCGTTGTCGAGTCCGAACATCACCTTGCCGCGGGACTCAGCCAGTGTCGGCCAACCCGTGGTCTCGACCGCCTCGCGCAGTGTCGTCGCCGCGCCCCGCACCGAGTCGGGTGTGATGAGTTCATCAGCGGCGAACACCGAGGTGATCTCCGCATCGAGAGCGGCCAACAGTGCGGTATCGACGGTTGGCGGTGTGGCCGGGGGCTTCTGAACCGCACTAAGAATCGAACTGGGCACCGGCAAGGCGTCGGATTTCACCTCGACGAGGATCATGATCGGCAGGTGCGTGGGATTGGCCTGCGACCAGTTGCGCACCTGGGTGAGACACGCCACGAACGACAGGCAGTGTGACGAGTAGTCGAGATCCTGGATGTGGAGAACCTTGAATCCCGGCTGGGCCAGTTGCGCCTCCCCCGAAGCAAGCGGCAGTCCCACACCGGGGAAGGTGTTGAACGCCCGATCGGCGTAGAGACCGCCCTCAGGATCGGCGAACACGTCGAGCTCGATCTGGCGGGCGCCGAGACGGCCGAACTGTTCAGCCAGCGGGCGATTGGCGTAGTCGAGTTCATACGGGTCGACCCCGAACCCCGAAGCCAGCGTACGGAAACCGAGCAGCGTGTCGAACAGCTTCGCTGGGGTGCGGTAGCGGTAGCTGTTGTGGGTGCCCATCAACTGGATCTCGTTCATACGCACGTTGGCGTCATGCACCGGATCGATGCCGAGACCGATGTGCTCGGCACGGAACACCATCGTCACCGCCTCCGCCCGCGTGGCCGTGCGGCCCGGCTCGAACCGGTTGCCGCCGGCCCCCGAGGTCACCCCGGTGGGCACACCCCAGTTGACGGCACGATGGAAGAAGAGACCGTCGCGGGCGTCGGTGAAGGTGTTGGCGGGGTACTCGGCTCCTGTCGGACTGCCGAAGTACCGCCACAGGAACGTGATGATCTCGGCGCGATTGGTGAGGCCCAGGGGATTGAAGCGATTGGCGCTCACGCCCCGGGTGATGCCGAGGTGGGCGGCCCACCGCACGGCATCGATGTAGTAGCTCCCCGAGGGAACGTCCACGAACGGGTTCGCCGGAACACCGGTCATGTCGGGTTCGGCGAGCCGGTACAGCCAGGTCACGAACTCGGCCCGGGTCACCGATCGGGTCGGGCCGAACGTCGCCTTGTTGGCCGACGTCACGCCTTGGCCGGCCGCCCAGTTGACCGGGGTTGAATACCACTGCCCTCCCGGCACGTCGGCGAATCCCTCGTAGTCAAGGTGGTCCGCGGCGGTGCCGACTGAGTTGGCGCCAGCAGGCGTGGCCACCAGAACCGCACCCACCATGAGCAGGGCGATGAACGGCGTGGCGAATCGGCGGGTCATGCGATGGCGGGTCATGGCGAAACTCCTTGGGTGTCGGAACGCAGCGCCGCGTTGTCACAACCGGGCGGACCTGACACCGGATTGCACCGGGCCACACCCCCCTCGGGCAATGACGCCACGTACTCGCTGTAGGAAAGATCAGGTTCGAGGTAGTCGGAACTGACGAACTGGGCCCCGGAGGACAAGGCCGCCTCAAGACGGCTTCGGTCGTTGGCGGAGACCTGCACCACCGGCTCGTCGGCCCGGGTCCGCACGATGAATCCCTGCCGCACTAGATCCTGGATCTGGGTCAGGTTCTCCCCGAGCGGATCGTTTTCCTTGAAAAACGCTGCGGCAGGATCATCGGTGCTCTCCATGGAGGCGAACATGGTGCGGCCCTCAAGTCCGGCGTGACCGACGAGATAGTCGTCGCGAACCTGGCCGCCGTTGTCGAGGGCGAACATCACCTTGCCCCGCGACTCGGCCAGTGTCGGCCAACCCGTCGTCGTGACCGCATCCCGCAAGGTCGCCGCCCCGTTACGCACGTCATCAGGAGTGATGACGGCCTCCGGTGGGAACACCGAAGCGATCTCGGCGTCGAGAGCGTCAAGCTCAGCCCCGGTGACCGGTGCCGGTGGCGGGAAGGTCGGGGTCTTGACCTCGACGAGAATCATGATCGGCAGATGCGTGGGATTGGCCACCGACCAGTCACGCACCTCAGTGAGACATGCCACGAACGTGGGGCACGTCGACGCGTAGTCAATGCCGTCCACATGGAGGACCTTGGTCCCCGGAGCGGCGAGCACCTCGGCCTCGGCACCGACAGGACTCGAGGCGAGACCCACCTGGGCGCTGAACGGGCGATCGAGATAACGACCACCAGCGGGGTCGGGGTAGACGTCGAGTTCGATCTGACGGTTACCCAACAACGAGAACTGCTCGGTCAACGGCCGGTGGGCGTAATCGAGCTCGGAGGCGAGTTCGGGTGACTGCACCTTGAGGTAGTCAAAGAGCTCGGCTGGGGGCCGGACGCGGTAGCTGTTGTGGGTACCCATGACCTGAATCTGGTTCAGGCGCACGTCGTCGACCGGAGCAGCCGGGCGCGGGGTCGCCGACTCGCCACTGCCACAGGCCACAGCGCCGAGAACCAGCGTGGCGACGAGCACCGCAGCACCGGATCGAACCACTCGCACATCCCCCTGCATCCACCGCACGGAAACTCCGTGACTGGCCGTCCCGAAGTTACTCGTCAGTCGGCCCGAGCGGTCAGCGGCATGGTGCCCGCCTACCGAAACACCGGTCAGTGTTGACGAATCACCCCGTCGCGCACGGCCGCCGCCGCAGCGGCCTCCGCCACGAGCGGTCCGACCCGGTGGTCAAACACCGACGGGATGATGAAGTCAGGAGCCAGATCGTCGTCGGATACCGCACCGGCGATGGCCTCGGCGGCGGCGAGCTTCATGCCCTCAGTAATGGTGGTCGCCCCCGCATCGAGGGCGCCCCGGAAGATCCCCGGGAAACACAGCACGTTGTTGATCTGGTTCGGAAAATCGCTGCGACCCGTGGCCAGGACCCCGGCAATCCCCACGGCTTCCTCGGGACGAATCTCCGGATCGGGATTGGCGAGGGCGAACACGATGGGAGCCGCGGCCATCGTCCGCAGGTCATCCCCCGTGAGCAGACCAGGGCCACTCACCCCGATGAAAACGTCAGCCCCCGGCAAGACCTCGGTGAGCGAACCCGACCGGTGATCAGGGTTGGTGTGCTCGGCGAACCACTGCTTGGCCGGGTTGAGATC
>JALRFT010000044.1 GCA_023261915.1 Acidimicrobiales bacterium
GGGGTACAGCGGGGGGGTAATGCAGTCACTCTTGCGGGCGAACGACGGGGCGCTGCAGGGCCTGCGCTTTCTCCCGACCAATCTCATCAACTTCCTACGGCCCGACACACTCGGCATCCAGAAGCAGTGGCCTTGGATCTATCACGCCGTGCCCTTCGACAAACAGGCCCTAGTGCTCCCACCGATGACTCAGGCCGGGCTGTACGTCGAATTCAGCGCGAGTCTCACAAACACCATGCCTGTCCCCTTCCTGCTGACTGTCGGGTTCATCATCCTCCTCGCCGTCGGTGTCGTTCGATTAACAACTGAGCAGTGGCAGATCTTTGGCCTGCTGCTTGTGGCGGCGGCGGCGGCCACCGCCGCCGTTCTGACGAGTTTCGCTCTCACAACCCGCTACCTCGGCGACTTCTTCCCGCTCGTGGTTGTGGGCTGCGTGTTCGCACTCGTCTCCCTCCTCCACTACCTCGAGGGGCGAGTCCTCGCCACCCGCGTCATGACCGCCGTGGTCGTCCTCAGCTCGATTGCCACCTTCATCATCAACCTCAGTCTTCACCAGTGGGCATTTCTTACCGCTGGCTGATGAACGGCCGTTGCTGTCAGACGAAACGCAGGCGACGAGCGGCGAACAGCGTCATCCGCAACAAGAGCAAGCCGTGGCGAAAACGGGAGATGTTCGTCGATCCGTAGACACGCTCTTTGTAATGGACGGGGATGTCCCTGATCCGAAGTTTCATCCGGGCGGCACCGAAGAGCAGATCGAAGTCGCCGAACGGATCAAAATCACCGAAGAAGTCGCGTTGTGCCGCGAGCCGCTCGTAATCCCTGCGCCACATGGCTTTGGAACCACAGAGGGTGTCACGTACCGGTTGTCCCAGCAGGAAGCTGAAGACGAGTCCGAAGATCCGGTTACCCGCAATGTTCAGGTACTGCATCGCCTGGCTCTCCATCGGGTAGACCAGTCGGGAGCCATTGGCGAACTCACACGAACCGCTGGTCAAGGCCTCGATGAATCGTGGGAGTTCTTCGGGGGGCACGGATAGGTCAGCGTCCAAGATGACGAGTATGTCCCCCGTCGCCTTGGCAAAGCCGAGACGAATGGCATCCCCCTTACCTGTTCCCTCCTGCCGGTATGCAGCAATCCGGGTGGGGGCGTCGACGCCGGCAGGTGTGATGTGCTCGGCGATGGCGCCCCAAGTGTCGTCGCTCGAGCCGCCCTCCACGAAGACCAGCTCCTGGCGTGCGGCAAGTTGTGGGAGACGCGCGACCAGATTGGCGATATTTCCCTCCTCATTGCGGGCAGCGACCACCACACTCACCGTGGGTTCAACCACGCCCACTGAAAGGGTGGGTCGGGCGACAACTTGGGTCACCGCCCCGAAGAATCGAAACAGTGGGAGTGGGGCCAACCACCGATTGACCAGTCGGCTCAGGATCGGAATCCGCAGCGGCAGGGCCACTGACGCCTGTGACGAGACAACCTCAAAGCCGCGTTGCTCCATCAGATTCACTACTTCGTCGGGCGGTAGCCAGTTGTACCCGGCCAGCTCGGATCGACTCCGGCGGGAGGAGCGACCGAGCACCGGACGCCACGCCCGATTGAGGAGACTCACCACGACCCGTGTCCGACTTGAGCACCGGCGCCCGAGGTCATCAAGAGCGGCGTAGACGTCGGATACCTCATTGAGCAGGCCGACCGAAATGATGACGTCGAGATCACCGTGCACCGACGGGTCGATGGTGTCGAATGAACCTTCCAGAGGGATGAGCCCCACCGCTTCGGCACGCAGCGATGCCTCTGAAGTTGACACGACTGCGAAGCCAACTTCTGGTTGGAGCCCGGCCAGCAGTGCCGGTTCATGTACCGGTGCCATGAGAACTCGTCGTCCGGCGGGAACGGCCGTGCGGAGCAACCGCAACCGCTCCTCGTCAAGGTAATCCACGGCTATTGCTCCGCTCGCTTGCGCAACGCGAACACATGGAAGAACCGCAGCGCGTCGAACCAATGGCCACGACGTTGCTCCCATCGGAGTAGTCCAGCGAGAAGCCGTCCGCTGACCGCGGTGCGGCGCGAAACCCCACCGGAAATGAGGAAGCTCGGTCCGACGAGTGGCTCACGTTGTTCGACCGTCAGCCGGGGCCAGCGGGAAGCGAGACGTTCCCGGTCACGCTCCAACATCAAATACGACGCGGCCTGATTTGAGTCCCGCGGCGATGCGGCAGTGAACGACCACGAAGTGCTCCTGTCGTCGTAAGGTTCATGGTGGAGGTGTCGGTAGACGAAACGGGCGAGCGGACCCCAGTACGGATCGAACACGGCGATGACGCCGCCGTCGATGAGAACCCGGTCCGCCTCGTCAAGGAAACGATCGACATCAGGAATGTGGAGCAGTGCGTCCTTGAGGACGAGTGCCGAGACACTGGTGTCTGCCAAAGGCAGGGACCGGGCGTCAGCGAGAAGGCCCATCTCGGGGCTGCACACGACGTCTGAAGCAATCCAGTGATGCCCGAGACTCCTCGCCAAGCCGGTTCCTGCGCCGATCTCGAGAACCGGACCGCGGGGTGCAGTGGCCACCAACTGGCCTAATGCCCCGTACGCCGTGGAGTACAGGTCGTGGAGGTAGCGATCAGCCAGGACCTGATCAGGGTCCCGCTGACCGGTCAAGCGTCTTGTTGCACCTGCAACTCCCACTGGAGCATCTTCGTGCATTTTCCGGCCCGAGACCACCATGCACCGGGTTTGACCATCTCGGGCCCCGATCCTTTCTCCGCCTCGTCCCACTGCGAGCCCCACGGCCTTACAGAGGTGCTGGGGCGAGGGAGGCAGGTCACCGATGTCACACCTCGTCCGTACGGTACAGATCATCGACTGGAGCGTAAGGAAGGACACGGAAGTGACAACAGCGGTTCACGACATTCGGACGCCACGCCACCGCCAGCACTCGGGCAACTCGGGTCGGGCACTCCATCTCATCGACATTGAGAATCTGTGCGTCAACGAATCCCGAGCGGCGATCTCCCCCGGAATTGGTGACCTCTATCGGAGAACAGTGCGACCGGGACCGCTGGATCAGTTCATCGTGGCAAGCGACGTCACCCGCAGCCTTGATGCCCATCGAGAGTTCCCCGGTGCCCGGATCCTCCTCGGCCGAGGCAAGGATGGCGCCGAGCTGGCTCTCACAGCGGACCTTGACCTCGATCGCATCCGCAGGTCATTCAGCACACTGGTGATTGCCAGTGGCGACGGATACTTCACAGATCTCGCTCGCCAGATGAAGCATCACTGTCTGTCACTGATCATCGTCAGCCGACCGGACCGCCTCGCCCAATCACTTGACCGTCTCTCCGACACTGTCGTCGTCCTTCCGCCCGATGCACACCCAGGCGACGGATTCACCATGGCCTCTTGAGCGGCCCGCTCGTCCGCTGCAGCTGGACCGACTCACCAAACCACGCGACCGGATCAGGAGTCACACGACCCGGCTGGGAATGGAACAGCCGACGCAGGCGGTTGCCCGGTGACTCGTGAACTCAATGGGCTGGCTGCCCAAGTTCGGAGAGGTGCGCCCGAACGAGCAGCTCAATCTCCTTCGGCGTCGTCACCGAAGGATTGATGAGTGTCTGCAGTGACAATCCGTCGATGAGAGCGTGAAGCCGACCGGTCTCCGTAACCCGATCCCGGGTTGCTGAAACCAATCCAGCCTCCGCCATCCAATCGATCAGGCGTCCGATGCCGTTGCGGACACTGCCCTGAAGTTCATCAAGAATCATTCGGGCTGCGGGATTCACCTCCTGCTCGGCGAGCAGAAGGAGCCAAATTTCGGACTGTTTGCGTCGCTTTGGTGTGCGTGGAATCGCGGCGAGAGCCATTTCCGTCGCCCCCTCGAGGCCCATCTTGCGACGATCGACCCGAACGGCCTCACCAATCGCGCCCGCAACCAGCCGACGCATTGCCTCCCCGAGCATCTCGCTGCGGCTCGGCAGGTAGTGCACGACATTCGATGGGGAGACCCCGGCCTCGGCTGCCACTGAGCGAACAGAGATTCCGCCTGCGCCGTCGCGGCTGACTACCCGCCACAGAGCGTCGACGTATTCCTCTCGGCGCACATCGTGATCAACGATCTTCGGCATTATTGCCCCCTCCGAAGTCAGCGTACCGCCCTCCTACGGGCCACCCCGCGACCTCTGCTGCGTTGACGCACCACGACGGGCTCCACCACGTCGTGCCTGCACCTCCGGTCGAGAGCGGGAGGTTTCTTGGCACCAGCAGTCCAGCGCTATCGCCGCCTCGCCTGCCACCCGGGCCTCACCACTTGTGCCCACCGGTCCGGATCGCCGCGCCTCACGCCGACTGAGTTGTCGTTCCCTGAGGAAGCGACCTGCTTCGAACGTGTCGGGGGTTTGCGCCGCTGACCAATCCGACGACACCTCGTAGTTGATCGGGGTGCCACGCGGTGAGCGATTGATGCCTACTGGCCCTGACCGAGCGTGTACCCGGCGACGCCGTCAAAGGTGTAGAGGCCCTCGGTCTTGATGAAGTCAAACCCGGCCTCGTGCATCCGACCCAACAAGGCGATGGCCTCCGATGTAGAGACCACTCCCCCGTCAGTCGCTGACTGGAAGCGACAGCGCCAGTGGTCCGTGCAGAACGTCTCAGGCACGCCACCGGGGTACACCTTCTGACCCCGATTCGACACCATGACCAGTTTGAGGTCGCTCCCGGCGGTGGCCTCGAGGGCATGACCCAAATCATCAGGTTTGCCAGCCTTCCAGTGTAGAAAGACGTCGATGCCGACCTGCACCTTCTCCGCTGCAACGGTCTCCGCCACCTCAATCACGATGGGCTCGTCGGTTGCAGGGTACGTCACGGCCTTGAGCACCTGAGGACGGCGACCGATCCGTTCAATGACGGCATCGGCGAACTCCTTAGTCCCCACCTTTTGGGTTGACACTCCCTCCTCGAAGACGTCGTAGGTGTGGATGCCATCCTCAATGGTGCACAGCCACGCGTTGTGCACCATCTCTGCGACATCGCCCTGCCCGATGTGAACAAGCATCTGGACGGCGCCGAGGAAGAGACCCGACGGGTTCGCAAGATTTTGTCCGGCCCGCCGGGGAGCTGAGCCGTGGATGGCCTCGAACATTGAGACTTCGGTGCCGATGTTGGCACTGCCTGCGAGACCCACCGACCCGGCGATCTGCGCAGCGACGTCGGAGAGAATGTCGCCGTAGAGATTCGGCATCACAATGACGTCGAAGGCTTCGGGGGTGTCCGCCAACTTGGCAGCACCGATGTCAATGATCCAATGCTCGTTCTCGATGTCGGAGTACTCGGCTGCAACTTCCTCGAAGACCTTGTGGAACATGCCATCGGTCAACTTCATGATGTTGTCCTTGGTGAAACAGGTCACCTTCTTGCGGTTGTACCGGCGGGCATACTCAAAGGCGTAGCGCACGATCTTCTCGGTACCGGGGCGGGAGAGCAGCTTGAGGCATTGCACCACCTCATCGGTTTGCTGATGCTCAATACCGGCATACAGGTCCTCTTCGTTCTCCCGGACGATCACGACGTCCATGGACGGATGCTTGGTGGCGATGAACGGCGAGTAGGACAAGCAGGGCCGGACGTTGGCGAACATGCCAAGGGTCTTACGAACGGTGACGTTCAAGCTCTTGAAGCCTCCACCCTGAGGGGTGGTGATCGGCGCCTTGAGGAACACCTTCGTTCGACGCAGCGATTCCCACGATGAGGGTTCAATCCCGGCGGAGATACCGCGCTCGTAGACCTTCTCCCCAATCTCAATCTCCTCAATGGCGAGCCGGGCTCCCCCCGCCTCAAGGATCCGCAGTGTTGCGTCCATGATTTCGGGGCCGATGCCGTCGCCTCGGGCGACCGTGATGGGGGTGAGGGCCTTGTCAGCCATGGTTTGCTCCTCGTAGATACCCGGACCAGGAAGGGGGATCGGGACTGGATCGATAGTTTGCTGCTCCCGACAACGTAGTGCGTCCCGCCTCGGCGACCCACCCGAAGTCGGTGACGACGGTCAAGGCGCCTCACGTCAGGGGGCCGCTGTCTAACCCATCTCGTCGGCCTGACTCACGGGAACAGGGGGGAACCAGCGCCATCGAGAATCCGAAAGGTGTTCCAGCAACCCCCTACTATGCCGCCATGGCCGCAGAGGCAACGCACACATGGCGCGGGTGGCCTGGCCGGTGACCCAAGGCATCTCCGCTTCGACCCCGCCACGAACATCACCACGCTCGGCACTCGCCGAACTGGGTTCCACACCCCGCTTTGTGCTGTTGATGGCCACCTTTACCCTCTCGGCGATCTCCGTCGGTGCTCGTGAAGCCACTCGTGTTGGCATCATTGAGGAAGCCTTCGGCAGCGAGTTCGGCATCGGAGCGGTTGCCGTCACCTTCGCCTTGACGCTCGGTGTCTCATGTGTCGTTGCGGGGCGGATCGTCGATACCCACGACCCGAGGCCCTATCTCGTCGGGTCCTTGGTAGCGAGTGTGGTCCTGACCGCTGCAAGTGGGTTCATCCTAGGACAAGGGCCGACGCCAGTTGGTTGGCTCATTTCCTCCAGCGCACTCGAAGCAGCGATCTTCGGAGTGGCGACGACAAGTCTGATCAAGGTTCAGGCTTCCGTGGTCACTCCGTCGACGCGCGGGGCGGCAGA
>JALRFT010000071.1 GCA_023261915.1 Acidimicrobiales bacterium
TTGCTTTCTGAACTCGGGGCAGACGTGCACGGCGCTGACCCGGATGCTGGTGCCCCGGCACCTGCAGGACCGGGTGGTGGAACTCGCCGTCGCCGCCGCTGAGGGGATCCGGGTGGGCCGGGCGCACGACGAGGGGACCCAACTCGGCCCGTTGGTGTCCGCAGTCCAACGAGACCGGGTGCGGGACTACATCACCAAGGGCATCGACGGCGGGGCCCGGCTCGTCACCGGGGGCGTCGAGCCGCCCGACGGTCTTGAGACCGGCTACTTCGTGCGACCCACCGTGTTCGCCGACGTCACCCCCGACATGGTCATTGCCCAAGAGGAGATCTTCGGGCCGGTGCTGTCGATCATGCCCTATGACACCGTGGACGAAGCGGTGGCGATGGCCAACGGCACCAACTACGGACTCGCAGGAGCGGTGCAGTCCGCCGATCAGGAGCGGGCCATGGCGGTGGCGAAGCGACTGCGCACCGGCAGTGTGGACGTCAACGGTGGCCGCTACAACCTGTTCGCCCCCTTCGGCGGCTATAAGCAGTCAGGCATCGGTCGCGAGAACGGGGTGTGGGGCATCGAGGAGTTCTGCGAGGTCAAGGCGCTGCAACTGCCGGCGTGACCTGCCGGTTCGGTCTCAGCCTTGGGCAGCGATGGCGGCAGCCACGGCGAGTACCCGCCGGGCGTTGTCGACATGCAGGTTCTCGATCATGCGGCCGTCGACCGTGACGACACCTTTGCCCTCGGCCCGGGCGGCGTCCCACGCTTCGATGACCTTGCGGGACTGCTCAATCTCGTCGTCGGACGGGGCGAAGATGCGGTTGCACGGTTCGAGCTGGCTGGGGTGGATCAGGGTCTTGCCGTCGAAGCCCATGCGGGCGCCCTGTTCGCACTCGGCGGCGAAGCCGTCCTCATTCTTGATGTCGTTGTAGACCCCGTCGAGGATGACCTTGCCCGCCGCACGCGCCGCAATCAGGCAGTGGGACAACGAATACAGCAGTGGCTCACGTCCGGGGACGTGGGTGGCGTGGAGTTCTTTGGTGATGTCGTTGGTGCCCATGACCAACACGGCCAGCCGTTCCGACGAAGCGCAGATGTCGGCGGCGTTGAGAATGCCCGTCGGGGTCTCGAGCATGGCCCAGATACGGGTGCGCTCGGGGGCTCCACCCTCGGTGAGGAGACGCTCGATGGTGGCGATGTCGTCCACCGAGGACACTTTGGGGACCAGCACCGCATCGGGCCCCGCCGCCGCCGCAGCCCGAATGTCGTCGGGTCCCCACGTGGTGTCGAGACCGTTGGCCCGAATGGCAATCTCCCGGTGGCCGTAGGCGCCGGAGGCCGCCGCCTCGCACACCCGGTCGCGGGCTTCCAACTTGGCGTCGGGGGCGACGGCGTCTTCGAGGTCGAGGATCAGGGCGTCAGCGGCCAGCGTCTGGGCCTTCTCGAGCGCCCGGGCATTGGCGCCGGGCATGTACAGCACCGAGCGGCGGGGTCGCAGGTCGTCAGTGGTCACGTTGTCCTCCTGGTCGGCAGCCGGTCGGGGTCACAGACCGTAGGCGGCGGCGAGGTCGGCGTCCCGCTCGGCGAGGGAACGGGCGAGGTCGACGAGGACCCGGCACTGCTTCACGGTGGCGTCGTCTTGCATCTTGCCGTCGAGCATGACTGCCCCGGTGCCGTCCCCCATGGCGTCGATGACGCGCACGGCCCACGCCACGTCGGTGGGGTCAGGGGAAAAGACCCGGCGGGCGATGTCGATCTGGACTGGGTGCAGCGTCCATGTCCCCACACAACCGAGGAGGTAGGCGTTGCGGAACTGGTCTTCGCACGCCACGGTGTCGGCGATGTCGCCGAAGGGGCCGTAGTAGGGGAGGATGCCCGCCGCCCGACAGGCGTCGACCATACGGGCAATGGTGTAGTGCCACAGGTCCTGTTGCGCCGTGGTCCGGGGGCCTTCGACGTCGCCGTCAACGGGGTCGGTGCGCACCAGGTAGCCGGGGTGGCCACCGCCGACCCGAGTGGTCTTCATGCGCCGGTCGGCGGCGAGGTCAGCCGGGCCGAGACTGAGGCCCTGCATGCGGGGACTGGCCGTGCAGATCTCCTCCACGCTGGCCACACCCCGGGCCGTTTCAAGGATGGCGTGTACGAGCAGGGGTCGGGTGAGCCCGGCACGGGCCTCGAGTTGGGCGAGGAGTCGGTCGACGTAGTGGATGTCTTCGGCCCCCTCCACCTTGGGAACCATGATCACGTCGAGGCGGTCACCGACCTCGGTTACCAAGGTGATGAGATCGTCGAGCACCCAGGGTGAATCGAGGCTGTTGATCCGGGTCCACAACTGGGTGTCGCCGAGGTCGACGGTGCGGGCCACCTCGACGAGTCCGGCGCGTGCCTCCTCTTTACGGTCGGCACTGATGGCGTCCTCAAGGTTGCCCAACAACACGTCGGCCTTGCCGGCCATGTCAGGGAGCTTGGCCACCATCTTGGGGTTCGACGGATCAAAGAAGTGGATCATCCGCGATGGGCGCTGGGGGACCTCGCGCACCGGTTCGGGCGCCCCGACGGCGAGGGGCCGGAAGAAGTCCTTGGCACTGCGCATGGTCGCCTCCTGAGGCGGGTGGGCGCCCGGTCGTTGGCCACCGGGTCGCGTGAGTTCGCTGGCCGAACCCTACCGATCCGTCATGGTGGGCGGCGAACTCCGGGTACCGGGGCCAACTTGGTGCCGTTCACCTGAGCGGGGGACGATGGGGAGGTGAGTTCAGCCCCGCCCGCCCCCGCCGAGAACTCGGGGCTTCCCGGCACCGCGGGTGCGGTGTTCGTGGCCGGACTGCGCATCGTGTGGCGCTACGTGCGCAACCAACCGATGCGTTTCACCCTCGCCATGATCGGGGCGACGGGGTATGCGGCCGGGGCCGTGGGGACGGCGTGGGTGCTCGGGGCGGTCACCGACCAGCTGGTGATCCCGGCGTTCGACAGAGGGGTGAGCACCCAGGCGGCCGCCGTGGGTGCGGCGGCCATCGTCGGGGTGGGACTCGTGCGGGCCGGCTCGATTCTCCTGCGCCGCTACAACGGGGGCCTCACCGGGCTTCGCACCCGGGTGGACCTGCGCAAGCAGGTCACCGACACGTTGTTGGCCGCCCCCATGGAGTACCACCGGTCTCGGCCCACCGGGGAACTGCTCGCCCACGCCGACGCCGACGTGCAGGCCTCCACCGAGGTGCTCGACCCGCTGGCGTTCAGCGTCGGCGTTCTCGTACTCGTTGCCTTCTCGCTGGTGGCGCTGTTCGTCGTTGACCCGTGGATCGCGCTCGTGGCCCTCGTGTTGTTCCCGTCGCTCGCCGTGCTGAATCGCGCCTATACCAATCGGGTTGCGACCTTGGTGGCCCGCGTGCAGGTGTGTCTCGCCGAGGTGGCCGGCGTCGCCCACGAGAGTTTCGACGGGGCACTCGCTGTCAAGACCCTCGGTATCGCTGACGCCGAGACCGAACGTATGCGGGTGGCGGCCAACAATCTGCGTGACGCCCGGGTGGCGGTAGGCCGGGTGCGGGCGGTATTCGAACCAGCCATCGACACCCTGCCGGGTCTGGGCATCATCGTGGTGGCGCTCGTGGGCGCTGTCCGCATCGGTGCCGGCACCATGGACCCCGGCGGACTGGTGGCCGCGGCGGCGTTGTTCGGATTGTTGGCCTTCCCCGTCCGCATCGTCGGGTTCTTCCTCCAGGAGTTGCCCCGGTCGGTGGTGGCCACCGGACGGATCGACCGCGTGCTTGCCGTCCCGCCCGGCCCCCAACCGGGCGTCGGGGTGACCGTGCCCGACGGCCCGGTCAGTTTGCGGTTCGACCACGTCGGGTTCTCATGGCCCGACGGCTCCACCGTGCTCGACGACGTGTCGTTCAGTGTCGCCCCCGGTGAGGTGGTGGCACTCGTCGGGGCCACCGGTTCGGGCAAGACGACGCTTTGTGAACTCGTGGTGCGGCTGATGGATCCCACGAGCGGCGTCATTGAGGTGGCCGACATCGATGTCACCACTCTCGACCCAGCGTCATTGCGCCGGACGGTGGCCCTCGTGTTCCAAGAGTCGTTCCTCTTCGCCGACCCGCTGCGGACCAACGTTGACCTGAGTGGTGAACTCAGTGGCGAGCAGCTCGCCGAGGTCGCCGGCATCGCCCACGCCCAAGAGTTCGTGCTCGCCACCCCGCAGGGTTGGGATACCCCGGTCGGGGAACGCGGTGTGAGCCTGTCGGGAGGCCAGCGTCAACGACTGGCCTTGGCCCGGGCCCTCGCCCGTCAGCCGCGGGTGTTGATTCTCGACGATGCTACGAGCGCCATCGATCCCGTGGTGGAAGCCGGGGTGCTCGCCAACCTCCGTCGTTCCATGTCCGCCACCACGCTCGTCATCGCCCACGGGCTCGCCACCATCCGGCTCGCCGACCGTGTCGTGTTCCTCGCTGACGGCCGGGTGGCCGCCGACGGTCGCCACACCGACCTGCTCAACGTCCCCGCCTACGCCGAACTGGTGCGAGCCTACGAGCGGGGCACCGACGGGGAGGAGGCGCCGTGAGTGTCGAGGCCCCCGCCCCCGCAGCCGACATGGCCGAAGCACCTGCCCCCGCCGGAGCCATCGCCGTGCTCCGTCGTGCCCTACACACCAGTCCGGGTCTGCTGCGAGGGGTACGGACCACGGTCATGTTGGCGTTGTTCGGGGCGGCGGGACGCGTCGTGGTCCCCGTCCTCGTCCAACAGGTGCTCGACGAGGGAATCCTCGGATCCGAAGGGGTGCAGGTCTCGTTCGTGGCGTGGGCGACGGGAATCTCAGCCCTGTTGGTGCTCGCCGTCATGTTCGCCTCACGGTTCACCTACCTGCGGGTGGTGACCATTGCCGAGGAGACCCTTGCCGACCTGCGGGTGCGGGCGTTCGCCCACATCCACCGGTTCAGCGTCGCCGATCTCGACGAGACCCGCCGGGGGGTGCTGACCGCCCGGGTCACGAGCGACGTTGAGACCGTGGCCCGCTTCGCCCAGTGGGGAGCCATCGCCTGGGTCGTGAACCCCATCGTGATCGTCGTGTTGGTCATCGTGCTCGTCGTCTACTCGTGGCAGATGGCCGTCGTGGTGGTCGTTGCTCTACTGCCGTTGCTCCCCATCCTGCGATTCCTGCAGAAGCGTCAACTCCGTGCCTACGACCGGGTGCGGACGCGGGTCAGCCAGACGTTGACTGCCCTGTCGGAGATCGTGATGGGTGCGGGGGCGGTACGCGCCTACGGCATTGAGAAGCGCAGCAAGGAGCGCATGGCGACGGCCATTGACGCCCAGTTCGTCGCCGAGCGACGCGCCCTGTTCTTTGTAACCTCGAGTTTCACCACGAGTGACCTCGCCGGCTCAGTGGTCACGGCCATCGTCGTCGCCATTGGTGTCGTGTTCGGACCCGGCTGGGGTCTCGACGCCGGTTCACTCGTCGCCACCCTGTTTCTCGTCACCCTCATCGTCGGACCCGTCACCGAACTCAATGAGATTCTCGACCAGACCCAATCGGCAGTGGCGGGCTGGCGCAAGGTGCTCGACGTCATCGACACCCCCGTCGAGGTGGTGGAACCCGTCGACGGTGTGCCCCTGCCACCGGGGCCGATCACCTTGCGCACCGAGCATTTGTGTTTTGCCTACCGCACCGGGCCCCTAGTTCTCGACGACGTGAACCTCGAACTGCCGCCGGGCGCCCACGTGGCCGTGGTCGGGGAGACCGGGTCGGGCAAGAGCACTCTGGTGCGGCTCCTCACCCGACTTGCCGACCCGACCGAGGGACGGATCCTCGTGGCGGGGGTGGATCTGCGCCGCGTCGATCCGTTGTCCCGTCAGGCCCGCATCCGCCTCGTGCCCCAGGACAGCTTCTTGTTCGACACCACGGTTGGCCGCAACGTCGCCTTGGGCCGCATCGGTGCCGACGAGGCCGACGTCGCCGCCGCCTTCGCCGATCTGGACCTGGGATGGTGGGTCGACCAGCTGCCTCAGGGCCTCGACACGCCGGTGGGGGAGCGAGGAGACCAACTGTCGGTGGGGGAGCGCCAACTCGTGGCTCTTGCCCGGGCCCAACTCGCCGACCCGGGGCTGTTGATTCTCGATGAGGCCACCAGCGCTGTGGACTCGGTGACCGAACGGGCGCTGGCCTCCGCCCTCGAGCGGGTCTCGGCAGGTCGGACCACGGTATCGGTGGCCCACCGGCTGTCCACGGCCGAGGGTGCTGATCTCGTACTCGTGTTCGACGGGGGCCGCCTCGTCGAACAGGGCGCCCACGCCGAGCTCGTGACCGCCGGGGGTCGATACGCCGAGCTCTACGGCAGTTGGCTCGGGGGAACCCGGGAACCTCCGGTTCCGCCGGGCTAGATGACGCCATCGTCCGCTGATCTCGGCCGGTTCGCGCCCTGCGGGGAGGCACCGCTAGATTCGCCCGTGCCGGCGGAGTGCCGGGAAGTTCGTCACGTGGAGGACACGCCGTGAGCGCCACCCCAGTCCGAGTTGCCGTCACCGGTGCCGCCGGTCAGATCGGTTACAGCCTGCTGTTCCGCATCGCGTCGGGAGCCATGTTGGGCCCTGACACACCGGTCCGACTGCAACTGCTTGAGATCACACCGGCGCTCGACGCGCTGAGGGGTGTGCAGATGGAACTCGAGGACTGCGCCTGCCCGCTGCTCGATTCGGTGGTGACCACCGATGACGCCGGTGAGGCCTTCGACGGGGTCGACGTGGCCCTGCTCGTCGGGTCGCGACCGCGCACCAAGGGCATGGAACGGGCCGAGCTCCTTGAAGCGAACGGGGCTATCTTCACGGCGCAGGGCAAGGCGCTCTCGGACAATGCTTCCGGGGACGTGAAGGTGTTGGTGGTTGGTAACCCCGCCAACACCAACTGTCTGATCGCCATGAACAACGCCCCGGCCCTCGATGCCTCGCAGTTCACGGCCATGACCCGTCTCGACCACAATCGTGCGATCAGCCAGTTGGCAATGAAGGTCGGCAAGCCGATTTCATCGGTGCGCAGGATGACCGTGTGGGGCAACCACAGCACGACGCAGTATCCCGACCTGTCGCACTGCGAGGTCGACGGCACGAACGCACTCGCGTTGGTCAACGACCAAAACTGGATCGAGGAGACGTACATCCCGACGGTTGCCAAGCGCGGCGCCGCGGTGATCAAGGCCCGCGGATCGTCGTCGGCGGCGTCTGCTGCCAACGCGGCGATCGACCACGTGCGGTCGTGGGTGCTCGGCACACCGAAGGGAGACTGGGTGTCGATGTCGGTGCCGTCCGACGGCAGCTACGGCGTGCCCGA
>JALRFT010000081.1 GCA_023261915.1 Acidimicrobiales bacterium
AGACCGACCGCTGCTCCGGCCGCTTCCGCTCGGTTGCGGATGACCTCGGCCACCTCGTCGGGGTCGGTCACTTGGGAACGATGACAGAGGACGGCGGCCACCTTGCGGTCCAGGACAGCCGTGATGTCGACGTGTACGTCGGGTTCGAGGGTCCCCGAGAGCAGGATTCGGACCACCGGATGAGGCTCCCCGGCGTCCGGGAAATACAGCGGACTGCCGGCTGCGGGGGCACAGGCGTCGAGTACTGCTGCCCCGACAGCGCGATGGTCGGCATGGTTCACGTACGACGAACCGAACAGCAACGGGGTCGGGTCGGGGGCCACCACGACGTCAGGTCGCACGCAGCGGATGCGCTCCACGAGAGCCCGACGCAGATCGCGATCGTTGACAACCTCACCGTCATCAATGCCGAGGTTCTCAGCCGATGTGAGTCCCATCACCGCGGCCGCAGCCTGCGCCTCGCCGGCCCGGATTTCGGCCAAGGCATCAGGGTTGGTGGTCGGATCGTCGGAACCCTTGTCCCCACGGGCGCAGATCACGAGGTGCACCGTTGCCCCGGCGTCGGCCCACTGGATGAGCGTGCCTGCGCACGAAACCTCGGGGTCGTCGGGGTGGGCGTAGACAGCCAGCACCGAGCGGGGGATGCCGATCCCCGGCAAAGCGAACGCCGCCTCTTGTGCCACGTTCATGACCCTAGTGGTGACCCTCTCCCCCACGAGGGGCCATACTCGCGACGTGCCTCCCGACGCGCTCCCGCCGTCCCTCGCCGAGCTGTTGGAACTGGCGACCCGAACTGCAGGGGAGGCGGCCACCGTGCTCCTCGACGGGTTGCGTCGGGGCGGGCTGGTAGTGGATACCAAGTCCTCGGCGACCGACATGGTGACTGAAATCGACCGTGCCGCCGAGGCGCTCATTGCCGATGCCCTCTTGGGGGCCCGACCTGAGGACGGCCTCGTCGGCGAGGAAGGCACGAACCGGCCGACCCGAAGTGGGGTCCGTTGGGTGGTGGACCCGATCGACGGGACGACGAACTATCTCTACGGGCACCCCGGCTTCGCCGTGTCCATTGCTGCGGAACTCGTTCATCCGGACCCCGACGAAGGGGCCACCACCGTGGCTGGTGTCGTGTGGGTGCCACTGCTCGACGAGGTGTACACCGCCACGCTCGGCGGGGGCGCCCACCGCAACAACGAGTCCATCGGCTGCAGCACCGTTGTGGATCCCGCCGGGGCGCTGGTCGCCAGCGGATTCGCCTACGACCCGCAGCGCCGACGTCGCCAGGCCGAGGTCCTCACCCGGATCCTTCCCCGGGTGCGGGACCTGCGCCGCATGGGCGCCGCCTCGGTGGATCTCTGCTCGGTGGCTTGCGGTCGAGTCGACGCCTTCTACGAACGCGGTCTGCAGCGCTGGGATCACGCCGCCGGCGCGCTCATCGCCCGCGAGGCGGGCGCCACCGTGGCCTCCCTCGACGGCGGACCGCCGTCGGGCGACTGCATCCTTGCCGCCAACCCGGACCTGTGGCCGACCCTCTCGACGATGCTTATCGACGCTGGGGCCGACGAAGCCTGAGGCAAATCGCGGCCGCACTCGTGAAATTTCTCCGAAGCCAAACCGTCGGGTTCAAGGGCAATCAAGAAAAATATTCCGGGGATGAGCCAAAAACGGTTCCAGATACGGCACGATAAAGAGGTGGGCACCCGCATCCTCACCGTTGAAGACGACGAACGCATCCGAACGGCAGTGAAAATGGCCCTCGAGGACGAGGGTTGGCAGGTCGACGAAGCGGACAACGGCGAACATGCCCTCGAACTCTTCTTGGCCACCCCGAGCGACGTCGTCCTCATCGACATCATGCTCCCTGGCATCGACGGGTTCGAGGTGTGCCGGTCCATCCGTCGGGCTTCCGACGTCCCCATCGTCATGGTGACCGCCCGGGCCGATACCCATGACGTCGTGGCCGGTTTGGAAGCCGGTGCAGACGATTACCTGACCAAGCCGTTCGCTCCCAAGGAGCTCTCCGCCCGCATTCGGGCACTTCTGCGCCGGGCTCGATCCCACGACCCGGCCGGCACCCATCTCACGTTCGGCGAACTCGAGATCGTCCCCGACGAGGGCGCGGTGTACCGCAACGGACAGGAAGTCCACCTGACAAAGACCGAGTTCCGCCTCCTCGTGGAACTGGCCTCCTCTCCCGGTCGGGTATTCAGCCGCGAGGTCCTACTTGAACGGGTGTGGGGCTACGGTTATTTCGGCGACGGCCGATTGGTGGATGTCCACATTCGTCGGCTCCGCACCAAGATCGAGCCTGACCCCGCTGACCCCCGTCACGTCGTCACCGTCCGGGGCCTTGGCTACAAGCTCCAGACCTGAGGTCCGACCCACCGGCCGGGCCCCACGCCCGGAACCGGCCACGGCCGGCGCTGGGATCGAAAGACCGATGCGCCGCTTCACCCGACTCCGACCCCTCGGCCTACGGGCCCGACTGACCCTGAGCTTCGCGCTCGGTGCGCTACTCCTCAGTGTCGTGCTGTCGGTACTGACGTGGAACCTCACGAGAGAGAGCCTCGTCCGCCAGCGCGAGGAATCTGCCACCGATCGGGTGCTGGCCAACGCCCTGACGCTGCGGCGGAGCCTCGGGGGCACGAGTGACACGCAACAACTCCTGGCCTCACTGCCCACACCCTCGGGGGCACAGTTGGCGCTGCTCTACGCGGGTACGTGGGACGCCCTCAATCCCGTCGAGTTTGCCCAGACCGACGTCCCCGTGAGCCTGCGAGAAGAGGTGGCGGCAGGCAACGTGGCTGGGCTGCGCACGCGGCGCGATGGAGAGCCGTACATCGTGATCGGCGTGCCGCTCCCCGTGGGCGGCGCCCAGTACTACGAGGCGAGCAACCTGACCGACATTGAACGGACCCTCGATGGACTCACCCTGTCGTTGCTCGGGGCCTCGGTGATCACGACCGTGGCCGGCGGGTTCATCGGTTACTGGGCGAGTCGTCGAGTATTGATCCCGCTGCGCAACGTCGGTCTCGCCGCCGAGGCCATTGCCGGTGGCCAGCTCGACACCCGGCTGACCAGCGGCGAGGACCACGACCTCGACCCCCTCGTGGCGTCATTCAATGAGATGGCCTCGGCGCTAGAGGAGCGAATCGAACGCGATACCCGTTTCGCCTCGGAGGTCTCCCATGAGCTCCGATCCCCCCTCATGACCATGGCCGCCTCGGTCGAGGTCCTTGAGAACACCCGTGACGAACTGCCGGAACGGTCCCAGCGCGCCCTCGAACTCATGAGCGCTGATCTCGATCGGTTCCGCCAACTCGTGGAGGACCTACTCGAGATCTCACGGGTCGACGTCGGTGCCGTCACCCTCCACCTCGCCCCCGTGCTCGTGACCGAACTCGTCATCCAGGCCGTCGCCACCGCCTCGCACGGAAACGTCCCCGTCCACTACGAGCCTGAGGCTGCGGACCTTGGGGTCATGGTGGACAAGGTGCGATTCTTCCGGGCCATCGACAACCTGCTGTCCAATGCTGCCAACTACGCCGACGGTGCCACTGGCGTGGACATCACCGTGCATCACAGTGATGAGGATGGGGCCACGGTGCGTATTGGTGTGGAGGACAACGGCGTCGGCGTTCCCGAAGAGGAGCGCCACGTGATCTTCGACCGCTTCTCCCGGGGACGTGAGGGTGGCAACCGGGGGGCTGACAGCGGGACCGGACTCGGACTCGCCCTCGTTGACGAACACATCCGTCTCCACGACGGTCGGGTGTGGGTGGAGGACCGACTCGACGGTACCCACGGTGCCCGGTTCGTCATCGAACTGCCCGTCATGACCGAACCCGACGTTGGTGACGACGGCGGTGAAGGAACCTACCTCGACGATGACTACGGACTCGATGAGGTCATCCCCGAGACGGCCGAAGGTGACGAGGCCCTCAGCGAGACGTCCCCCGGCGACGAGGAGGGCAACCCGTCATGACCCGGTCACCGAGGTGGCGCAGGATCGCCGGAGTCGCCGTCGTCGCCCTCGTGGCGGTCATGGGAGTGGCCTGTGGGGACATCCCACTCGACGATGCTCCCCGCATCATCGATCCCGAAGAGGTTCCCGAAGGCCTGGTGGCTCCGGCGACCTCGGTCCCCGAGGGTGGCGAGGAACGCGACGGCGTGAACGCCGACCTCTTCTTGTTCTTCGGTTCGGGCCCTGACGAGGTGCTGATCCCCTGTGCGGTGCCAACTGCGGCGGGCGGCTCGGTTGAGGCCCGGGCGCGAGCGGTGATCGAACGTCTCATCAACCTCGATCCCGCCACCAGTGACCTGTGCCCCGGGTCGCTCACCAACGCCGTCCCGCCAGACCTCACGGTGTTGAGTGTCCGGCTGGTGGTGGAAGAGGAGGGCAACGTCCTTGAGTTGAACCTCGCCCGTCAGGCGCTCGGCAACATCGAAGCAACCCAGCAGCGACGGGCCATCGCCCAGCTGGTGTTCACCGCCACTGACGTACCCGGTGTTGGCGCCGTCCGCTTCTTCGCCGACGGGACGGCCATCTCAGTCCCCCTCGAGGACCGCACCGCCGATCCTGGCGAGGCCATCACCACAGGCGACTTCGCTGATCTCGACGCTGCTTCAGAACTGCTCCAGACGTTCAGTTCGCTCGTGGAGTCACCGTCCACGACCGTTGCCGCCGTGCCCTGAGGGCAGGGGATCTACGCCAATCCCACCATTTCGGCCACGGCGTTGCGCTGCAGCTTCCCGGTGGCGGTGTAGGGCAGTGACGCAACGAGGTGATACTCCTTGGGTCGCTTGTGTCCGGCAAGGTTCGCCCGGGCATACGTGTCGAGATCGGTGACACCGGTATCTCCGACCACCGCCGCGCACACCCGCTGGCCCCACGACGCATCGTCGACTCCGAACACGGCCACGTCGATGACTCCCGGGGCGGCGAGGAGGGCCTGTTCAACCTCGGCGGGATAGACGTTGACCCCACCGGTGATGATCAGGTCGTCACGTCGCCCCTCGAGCCACACCCACCCGTCATCGTCCACTCGGCCGAGGTCCCCGACACTGAACGCCCCGAACGCCGTCGGATCGGTGGTGCGGATACGCCATGCTGCCGCCGTGCGGTCCGGGTCCTGCCAGTAGGTGAAGCGGGCCCAGCGCGGAACCTCGCACCACAACGTGCCGTCGGCGTCGGCGGTGAGGTGTCGACCCGGACGGGCGCGTCCGACGGTGCCGGGACGTTCAAGCCAGTCATGGGGGCTGCAGGCGGTGAACTGGCCCTCGGTGCTGCCATAGAACTCCCAGACGGGATCGACACCGAAGGCTTCCATGGCTGCGTGTTTGAGCGCTGGTGGACAGGGTGCTCCGGCGTGGGCCACGAGTCGGAATCCCCCGAGATCGGGTCGTTCGCCCAGACCGAGCAGCCGATGGAGATGGGCCGGCACCATGAACGTGGTGGTGGGCCGCTCAGTGGCGATGGCGTGAGCAACCGTGGTCGCATCAAAGGGGCCGGGCAGCACCACGGTGCCACCACTGAGCAGCGTGCCGGCGGCGAACCGGATGGCCACGGAATGGTGGAACGGTGAGCAGACCAGATGACGGTCACTGGCCTCGAATCCCCATTGGGTTACCTCTTCGGCCAGCAGGGCCGCCGCCTCGACCTCATCGAGCACCCCACTCCAGACCCCTTTGGGTACGCCGGTTGTCCCCGAGGTGAAGTGCATGGGGCGAGCAAGCGGCCACGGTGCGAGATCGACGCCCGCTGCCTCCCCGAGCGCTGAAAGGTCAGCGTCATCCACGATTCGACTGACCTGAGCGTTGACGAGCAGGCGCTCCCGTTCGGCGGGCAGGAGACCGGCATGGGTGAGCACCGGCACGACGCCGACCCGCAACGCCCCGAGAATGCCGCAGATCATCGCCGCCCCCGAGGTGGTCAGGAATGCTGCGCGATCACCACTTCCCAGACCCGCAGCGAGGAGGCCGCCGGCAATCCGACGTTGACGATCCTCAGCCTCAGCGGCACCCAACAGTTCCACACGGCAGAGTCTGGCCGATCCCCTACCCGGCGAAGAACACCTTGGCCACGTCGTAGAGGTCGGGGTCGACGGTCTTGAGAGTGCCGACGGCGTCAGCGAGCGGTACCGAAACGATTTCCCCGGCCTGCAATGCCACCATGGACCCCCAGCGCTGCGCGTGGACAGCATCAATGGCCGCCACACCGAAACGGGTGGCGAGCACACGATCGAAGGCCGTGGGCGTACCACCGCGCTGCACGTGGCCCAGGATCGTGACCCGAGTTTCGTACCCGGTGCGGGCCTCGATCTCGGTGGCCAACGTGTTGCCGATGCCCCCGAGACGCACGTGGCCGAAGGCGTCGACCTCGTCGCGGGCCACTTGGAACGAGCCCTCGGCCGGTTGCGCTCCTTCGGCCACGACCACAATCGACGCGAACCGGCCGAGCTCGTGTCGTCTGACCAGAGCCGCACACACGGCGTCGATGTCGAAACGTTCCTCGGGGATGAGGGTGTAGGTGGCACCTCCGGCGATCCCTGACCACACGGCGATGTGCCCGGCGTGGCGGCCCATCACCTCAACGACCATGACTCGGTGATGTGACTCGGCAGTGGTGTGCAGACGATCGATGGCCTCAGTGGCGATCTGCACTGCCGTGTCGAACCCAAAGGTCAACTCCGTCGCCGACAGATCGTTGTCGATGGTCTTGGGCACCCCGACGACGGGTGCCCCCGCGGCGGCGAGTTCGTTGGCGACACCGAGGGTGTCCTCCCCACCGATGGCAATGAGGGCGTCGACCCGGAGTGACTCAAGCGTGGTCAGGCACGCAGCAATGCCGTTCTCGGTCTTGCGCGGATTGGTTCGAGACGAGCCGAGCACGGTGCCCCCTCGGGGCAGGGTGCCCCGGAACGTTCCCACGTCGAGGGGAATGGTCTCGGCGGCCAAGACCCCCCGCCAGCCGTCCACGAACCCGACGAACTCGTCGTTCCATTGACGTTCGCCCTTGCGGACGATGGCCCGCATGACGGCGTTGAGGCCGGGACAGTCGCCACCACCTGTCAGCATCGCCACCCGCATCGATCGCCTCCTTGATTTCGACCCCAGTGCTGTGGGGGCAACGGTAACCGGGCGGTCCGGACTTCCGACGAGCAGCGGGTGAACGCCCCGCTACATTTCTGTGTCCGTGACCTATGTGATCGCCATCGACGCCGGCACCACGAGTGTGCGATCCATCGCCTTCGACGCTCACGGCCGGCCAGTGGCCTCCTCGGCCCGCGAGTTCACCCAGCACTTCCCCCAGCCGGGGTGGGTGGAACACGATGCCAACGAGATCTGGGAGCGCACGGTGGCAACCCTCGCCGATGTGGTCGCCGCACTCGAGGGTCCCGTCGCCGCCATCGGCATCACCGATCAGCGTGAGACAACGGTGGTGTGGAATCGGCGCACGGGCGAGCCGCTGTCGCGGGCCCTCGTGTGGCAGGACCGCCGCACTGCCGGCCGCTGCGACGAACTCTTGGCCGACGGTCACCTGTCGCTGGTGCGATCCACCACCGGACTGGTACTTGACCCCTACTTTTCGGCGACCAAGCTCGAGTGGTTGTTCGGACCGGGGGGCGTGACACCCGGACCCGAGGTGGCCTTCGGCACCATCGATGCGTGGCTGGTATGGAAACTCACGGGCGGCACGACCCACCGCACCGACGTCACCAACGCTTCGCGCACCATGTTGTTCGACATCCGCACCCTGCAATGGTCACCCGAACTGTGCGACCTGTTCGGCGTTCCCTCCCACGTCCTGCCCGAGGTCTGTCCCTCCTCGGGTCGACTGGGTGTGACGGCCGCTGACATCCCGACAGGACCGGGCGTGCCAATCAGTGGGGTGGCCGGCGATCAGCAGGCCGCCCTCTTCGGGCAGGCGTGCTTCGCTCCCGGCGACACCAAGAACACCTATGGCACTGGCTCGTTCGTGCTCATGAACGTCGGTGAGACATGTCCGGAACCAGTTGAAGGGCTCCTCACCACCGTGGCGTGGAGCCTCCCCGACCCCGGTGGTGACGGCCCGCCGGTCACCACCTACGCCTATGAGGGCGCCATCTTCGTGACGGGAGCCGCCGTGCAGTGGCTGCGCGATGGGCTGGGTCTCATTGACGACGCGGCGGAGACGGGCCCCCTAGCCGCCTCGGTCCCCGACAGCGGTGGTGTCGTCGTTGTCCCAGCCTTCACTGGCCTCGGGAGCCCATGGTGGGATCCGTATGCCCGGGGAGCGATCTTCGGCATCACCCGGGGCACCACCGCCGCCCACCTGGCACGGGCGGTGGTGGAGTCCATGGCGTATGCCACCCGTGACGTGGTGGACGCCATGTCGTCCGCCTCGGGATTCGCCGTGCGGTCGTTGCGTGCCGACGGTGGTGCCTCGGCCATGGACCTGCTGCTGCAGTTGCAGGCCGACCAACTCGGGGTGCGGGTGTCCCGCCCGGTGGTGCGTGAGACAACTGCCCTCGGTGCTGCGTATCTCGCCGGTCTCGCCGAGGGAGTGTGGGGCTCACTCGACGACATCACCGGAAACTGGGAGCTCGATGTCACCGTGGAACCCCACACCGACGAACTGAGTGCGGCCATGGCCGACGCCGGCTACCAGATGTGGCGTCGGGCGGTCGGGCGCAGCGGCAGATGGGCGCGGGACTGAGTCAACGCTGCCGACTGGCGGGGTGGGCAGTTCGGGAACAGAGCAAGTGCAGTTCACGGAACCGGGTGTCGGCGATGCGGGCCAGCGCCGCCGCCTGACGTCGCTCTCTGGTGCGGAAGGCGAGACGGTCACGGCCGAGCACTAATGCCGCCCCGGCGGCAGGTAGCGGAGCCCACAACACATCGTTCGGCTCCCCCGCACCCTCTCCGGCACGCGCCGCACTTTGACTGCCCGCAACGAAGGCGGCCAACCACCCCGACGGCGGCGCCTCACCGCGGCTACTGACGCTTTCGGCGGCATCGAGCTCCACGACGGCTCCCCACCGCGCCCCGATGGTCCGAATCGAGTGCTCACACAGAGCATCGAGTACCCCGGTGGGCGTACTCGCTCCCACGAGGATTGCTGCGATCTCCAGGGCATCGAGCCGAGGGTCGTGGAGGGCGTCGGCCAGGGGCCGCACTTCCTCGACGGCCACACCATCGACCTGTTCAATCTCACTGATCAACAGGTCCACGAGGCCGGCGTCGGGGATCTCGATCACCAACTCGTCGATGGCGCGGTCGGCACCACGTTCGAGGATCTCGATGCCAACGACGTCACCGCCGACGGCGCCCACTCGGCTCGCCACTGCTCCGAGTGCACCCGGTCGGTCCGGCAACCACAGCCGCAAGATGAATGTCGCCATGGCATGACGGTAGGCAGCGGGTGTGAACAGGGCGTTTCAGCGGTGCAACATCTCGGACAACCGCTGATGAGCACCAGGGTAGATGGGGCGATGGGACGAGGTGGGAAGCACCTTGGGCCGCACTGGTAGGTTCCCCGCATGCAACGGCAACTGACAGCCCGCGGCCAGCAGCGTCGGGACGAAATCGTGGCGTTCGCCACCGTGCGGTTCGCCGAGAACGGTTTCCACCCCACTTCGGTGGCCGAGATTGTGAGTGGCCTCGGGGTCGGCAAGGGCGTCTTCTACTGGTACTTCGAATCGAAGGACGAACTGCTCGGAGAGATCCTCCGCACCGCCTTGCGGAGCCTGCGCACAGCGCAGGCCGAGGCCGTCACCGGCGAGGACGACCCAGTGCGTCGCATCGAACTCGCCATCAGGGCCGCGCTGCGGTGGTCAGAGCAGAACCGTCACCTCGTCACCCTCATCCAGTTCGCCAGCACCGACGACCGGTTCGCCCCGTTGGTGTCACTCGGTGAAGCGGTTGCCGTGCGGGATGCCAC
>JALRFT010000094.1 GCA_023261915.1 Acidimicrobiales bacterium
CGGGTGCCGGCAAGACGATGCTGCTACGCGTGCTGCTCGGACTCATCCGTCCGAGCAGCGGGACGCGCACGACCGCATCGGATCTGCGCGTCGCCTACGTGCCCCAACTCGAGACCGTCGACTGGAAGTTCCCCGTGACAGTCTTCGAATGCGTGCTCATGGCACGCACGGAGCATCGACTATGGCCGTGGCCGTCCGCGCAGGAGCGCACGGCCGTCGCCGCGGTGCGGCTGTAGCGGTGGGGCTGGAACACGCAGACCACCCGATCCCACGCACCATCACGGGCGGCCGCCACTGCAGCACCGACCTCAGTGGGCAGGTGGGCGTAGTCATCCACGAAGTGAATCCCGTTGATCTCACCGCGATGCTCGAAGCGTCGGGCTACCCCGGCAAAGCGGGCGAGCGCGGCGACTCCGGCCTCAAAGGATGCTCCGAGTCCGAGGGCGCATACGAGCGCACCTGCGGCGTTGCGGGCATTGTGGACACCGGCGATGGGTAGGCGGACCTCACCGAGTCGGGTTCCGCCGTGATGGAGCTCAAACGAACAGCCGGAGCGCCCGGACACCACGTTGACCATCTGATAATCAGCGGCCGGATCAGTCCCGTACGTCCGGGCTCGCTCCCCCACGACATCCACGAGTTCCGCAGCGACGGGGTCGTCAGCGCACAGAACCACAATCCCGGGCGTGTCGGCAACGAAGGTTCGAAAAGCATGCTGTAACGCATCCCACGAGCCGTGATGCTCAAGATGGTCCGGCTCAACGTTGGTGACGAGAGCTGCCTCCCGCGGAATCTCGAGGAACGTTCCGTCGCTCTCGTCAGCCTCGACCACCATGTAGCGACCGTCATCCCACGCTGAACCTGAACCGATCTCATTGAGATCGCCACCAATGATGAACGACGGAGCCAAACCTGCCTCGACCAGGATCAACACGAGCATGGATGAGGTCGTCGTCTTGCCATGGGTACCGGCCACTGCCACCGTGCTACGAAGCGCAGCAATTCCGGCCAGCACCTCGGCCCGGCGTACAACGGGGACATTGCGCTCGGCAGCTGCCCGGACCTCGGTGTTGTCGGCAGGGACGGCAGTGGAGATGGCCACGAGTGCAACGTCGTCGGGCAGGTTCTCTGGTCCGTGGCCGACCGTCACGGCCACGCCCGCGGCCCGCAGGCGGTCGAGCGAGCGCCCCTCCTTGAGATCGCTGCCCGATACCCGATGCCCCATCGCAGCCAGCGTGGCGGCAATGGCACTCATGCCTGCTCCACCGGCGCCGACGATGTGGATCGACCGCGGCTCGTTGAGATCAACTGGGTCAGGCCACACGGGCGTACTCCTCAACGAGGTCCGCAACGGCCGCCGCTGCGTCAGGACGAGCAATGGCTCGAAGGGCCGTCACCATGGATGACCGACGAGCAGCGTCGGTGACGATGGGTTCGAGGGCTGCGGCCAGACTCGCTGCCGTGCACGCCTCGTCGTTGACGAGCACGGCGCCTCCGGCAGTCACGAGTGGCTCGGCGTTGGCCCGCTGATGGTCTCGGGGCGCACCCGGCATCGGGATGAGTACGGCAGGCAAGCCCGCCACCGCCAGTTCGGCCACCGTCGTCCCGCCACCTCGACACACTGCAACGTCCGCAGCCGCCAGCAGTCGCTCAACGTGACTCTCGTAGGCAACCGTGTGGAGCACGAGTCCCCCTGAGGGTGCTGCGAACCCGCTGAGTCGCTCAGCCACAAGATCAAAGTCGCGGTCGCCCGTGACGTGGAACACGGTCACCGGCCGCTCCTGCCACTGCTTCACGAGATCGACCACGGCGAGGTTCACCCGCTGAGCACCAAGTGATCCGGTCATGACCAAGAGCAGCGGCCGGTCGTCCGTCATCCCCAATGCAGCACGGGTCTCGGCCCTGACCGTGGCCCGCCGGGTCGGGTCGGCGAGAGCGGCAACCTCGGCCCGAACAGGGTTCCCGGTGACCACCGCTCGCGGAAGATCTACCCCGGCAAACGGCACGGCACAGACCTTGGCGACCCGTCCCGCCAAGCGGGCCGCCGAGCCGGCAGTGGCGTTCTGCTCGGTGACCACGACAGGGATGCGAAGAATCGCAGCCGCGACGACGCACGGTGCACTCGCATACCCGCCGAGTGAGAGCACGACCCGAGGTCGACACCTCCTCAGCAGGCCAATGGCTTTCACGGTGGCGCGGATGAGACCGACGACGGCACCAACGTTGTCGAGCGTCAGCCGTCGGGCAATCCCCCGGCCTGGCAGCGTGATGATGGTGAACCCGGCGGCGGGAACCATCGTGCGCTCAACGCCGCGTTCAGACCCCACGAAGAGAATGCTGGTGGGATCGTGCCCGGCAGCGACGAGAGCCTGACCAACCGCAACACCTGGGAGAGCATGACCCGCAGTGCCTCCCCCGGCGATGACCGCAAAGGTCGCGCCGACTGCCCGCTCGGTCACGTTGATCGCCGCGCCACGTTCATGAGCAACCCACACGCCGCCATCGTGATCACGAGCGAAGAACCGCCAGCGGAGACCAGGGGAAGCGGCACACCAGTGATGGGCAGCACGCCGACCGCCACCCCGAGGTTCACAATGGCCTGCAGACTGATCCACGTCGTCACCCCGACGGCGAGCAGGGTCCCAAACCGGTCCCGTGAGCGCATGGCGATCATGGCTCCGAGCACAGCGATGACCACGAACAACCCGATGACGAAGAGGCTGCCGAGCAGTCCGAACTCCTCACTGATGTTGGAGAAGATGAAGTCGGTATGGCCCTCGGGGAGGAACCCGAATTTCGACCGACCCTCACCGAGACCGAGACCTGTGAATCCACCGTTGGCGATCGCCGCTTGGGACTGAAGGGTCTGGTAGCCGTTGCCGAGGGGATCGGCCCACGGGTCAACGAAGGCCGTGAGGCGAGCAAATCGATACGGCTCCGAGACGGCGAGCGCGACGGCGGCGAGGGCTCCACCTGCGGCCATTCCCGCTACCCACCGGCCGTCGGCACCAGCCACCCAGAGCATCACCATGACCATGGTGGCCACGAGCACCGTCGTACCAAGATTGGGCTGCAGCATGATCAGCCCGCAGCACATCGCCGTGACGAACAAAACCGGCCGCAGAGTCACCGAGTTGTCCCGGATCCGCTCCGCTCGCGAGGCCAGCAGATCGGCCACGAAGAGGGCCAATGTCAGCTTCACGATCTCTGACGGCTGCACGGTGACGGGACCGAGTTCGAGCCAACGACTGGCACCATTGACCGTCTGGCCGGCGAAGGGTGTGAGGACCAGCACCAACAGGCCAAGGCTCCCCCACATCGCCGGGCGGATGACGCGGCGGAACCGCCCGAGGTCGACGCGCACCGCGGCCACGATTGCTGCCACACCGAGAACCAGCCACATCGCCTGGCGCTGGAGGTGATACCAGGGGTTGCCGAACTCGGCCTGCGCCGATGCCGCCGACGACGACAGCACCATGATGATGCCGAGAGAACAGGCCAGGGTGACCACGGCACCGAGTGCAAAGGCCAGCGTCCGACCCTGTTCCGAGGAGGCTGGGCGGGATGACTGCTGTCGGGACTTCTTGGTCGCCGGGGCGGTCCGGGCGGACCCCCGCGTCGATCGCACCGGACCTGACGCCCGGGTCCCCGAGTTGCCGCCTGCACCAGCACGACTGCGGATCGGTGTCACTGCCGTGAGTGGACGGCGGACACTCGAGGTGCGGTGCCGGCCAGCCGTGCGTCGCGGACCCGTCGTCGTCATACGCCAGTCGCTCTCAGGAAATCGAAGTAGAAGGCTCCGAGACCAAAGGCCGTCAGCACCCCGGCAACGATCCACAACCGGATGATCACCGTGGTCTCTGGCCACCCACCCAACTCGAAGTGATGATGGATCGGTGCCATGCGGAACAGGCGACGACCGCCGAAGAGCTTGAACGTCCCGATCTGGAGAATGACCGACAGCGTCTCCATGACGAACAGGCCCCCAATGATGATGAGCAACAGCTGGGTGTTGAGGGCGAGCGCCAGCCCGGCTAGACCGGCCCCGATCGCCAGGGCACCGGTATCACCCATGAAGATCCGCGCCGGGGCGGCGTTCCACCACAGGAAGCCGAGACACGCCCCAGCCAGCGCCGCAGCGACCGTGGCAAGGTCGAGGGCGTGAGGGACGTTATAGATGTTCTCAGCGGCGTAGTCGGGCCCATATCGAAACGCCCAGAAACCGATCACCACGAATGCTCCGAATGAGGCCGTGGCCGAACCGCCGGCAAGACCGTCGAGGCCATCGGTGAGGTTGACAGCATTCGTCGAGGCGAGGATCAAAAGACCGGCGAACAGGCACCACCCCACCGGGCCAAGGTCCCATCCCGGCAGGTCGTAGCGCACGAACGACAGCGTGGTGTGCTGGGCGGTGAGGGTGACCATCGCCACCGGAAAGGCGATGGCGACCACGAGGAGTCCGGCGATCTTGGCCTTCTTGCTCAGACCCAGATTGCGCTCCCTTTTGACCTTGATCCAGTCGTCGATGAAGCCGACGAATCCCGCCCCGAGGACGGCCAGGACCACGAAGATGCCGCTGTAGGTGAACACCGAGCCCCGACCGGTGAAGCGAAGCAGCAGACTCGACAGGACATAGGCGAGCACTGTCGCCCCCACGATGGCCACACCACCCATCGTGGGGGTTCCCGCCTTGGTGACGTGCCCCTGGGGTCCGTCCTCCCGAATGGGCTGACCAAGTCGGCGACTGGTCAGGAGTCCAATGAGCAGGCGTGTGCCCGCCAGCGAGAGCACGAACCCGAGTGCTGCAGCAACGAGCAGGCGGATCACGATCGCCACCCCCGCTCCGCCAGCAGGTCGCGGGCAACCTGTCGATCGTCGAAGGGGGCCTTGATGCCGCCACTGTCCAACTCGGTCTCGTGACCCCGGCCCGCAATCACCACCACATCTCCGGGTCCAGCGGCGTCAAGAGCGACGGCCATGGCCTCACGGCGATCTTCCCGCACGACGAGCCGGGTTCCAGCCCCCGGAACCTCCTGCGCACCGGCGACGATGGCAGCGATGATCGCCGAGCGCTCCTCGGAACGAGAGTTGTCCTCGGTCACCACCACGAACTCGGCACCCTCGGCCGCAACCTGACCCATCTCGCCGCGCTTGGCACGATCCCGCTCCCCGCCACAGCCGAACACCACGAGCACCCGTCCCGAAGGAGCGACCCCCTCGGCAGCGGTAAGCACAGCCCGCAGCGCATCGGGTGTGTGAGCGAAGTCGACCACCACCCCGAAGGGCTGGCCGGCATCGATCCGCTCGAAGCGTCCGGCCACGTGCCCGACGGTACCGAGGCCACGGGCGATGGTGGCGTCATCGAGACCGAGACGACTGGCAACGGTGGCCGCAACCACAGCGTTCGCCACGTTGAATGCGCCAGCAAGATCGAGGTGGACCGGTTGACCTCGCCACACGAAGTCCGAACCGTTGGGGCCCAAGGTGAGATCGCCGGCGTCGTCAAGGCTGCAGGTCGTGACCGGGACCGACGCCTCCTCAGCAAGTCGACTCCCCCACGAATCACCGACGAACACCACTGCCTCATCACTCAGTCCGGGAGTGAACAACCGAGCCTTGGAGGCGAAGTAATCCTCCATGGAGGCGTGATAGTCGAGGTGATCACGACCAAGATTGGTAAACGCCGCCACCCGAAAACGGGTGCCATCCACACGGTGCTGACTGAGGGCGTGGGAGGAGACCTCCATGGCGACCGCTGCTGCGCCGTCGTCGACAGCACCGGCCAGGCGATGCTGAAGCTCGGGCGCCTCAGGGGTGGTACGCGCTCCGCTGAGGGTGCCAATCACCGTGCACGACCAGCCGGCCGATTCGAGGACTCCGGCGAGGAGATGCGTCGTCGTGGTCTTCCCATTGGTTCCGGTGACGCCAAGGACAGCCAGTTGCGTCGAAGGGTCGCCATTCACGGCTGAGGACACGGGCCCGAGACTCCGGCGGACATCGCTGACGACCAGTCGGGGGACCGTGGCAAGCCCGCCCTCCCCTTCGAGATCGTCGATCGGGTACTCATCCATCAGGAGCGCGGCGGCACCGTTGGCCACTGCTTCACCGGCGAATCGATGACCGTCGGCATGCTCGCCACGCAGGCACGCGAACAAATCCCCGGGCGCAACGGTCCGACTGTCAAGGGTGATCCCCCCAACCTCAACCATCTTGTCGCCGACCAACAACGCTGAAGGGTCCTGGGAGCGTACGACCTGAGTGACCACTGCCATCCTCATGGCGTCCCCCTGGGTGGCACCGTCGTAGTCACCGGTTGTGGCACTGCCGCAGCACGCACCTTGGCGCCCGGCTCGGTGGCAAGCACCTGTCCGGCGGCGTTCGTCACGGCCTGAGCCAAGGTGGCATCGACCTTCTTCGCCGCCTCGGGCAGCGCGTCGATGAACCGGCTCGCCCGATCCTGGCTGGGCGGAGGAACATCAAGGATCCTCAGTGCGACCCGTGCGATCTCCGAAAACACGGGAGCCGACAGGGACCCGCCGTAGATGTCGCCATTGGTCGGCTCGTCGATCATGACGAGGATGGACAATGCAGGATCCTCAGCCGGGGTGAAGCCAATGAACGTCGCCCGGTACAGCGAGTTGCCAGCACCATCGACGTACCCGCCCGTGGGCAGCGGCTTGGCCGCCGTTCCCGTCTTGCCGGCCACGGTGTACCCGTTGACGGCGGCCTTGCGTCCCGTTCCGACGGCAACGACACCACGCAACATCATGTTCATCATGTCAGCGGTGTCCGCCGATACCACCCGGCGTGGCTCACCAACAGGAACGTCCTGACGGCCGCCGTCGGGGTCAATGGTGGCAGCGACTAACCGGGGAGGAACGTAGACCCCACCATTGGCGATGACGTTGAACGCCATGGCCATCTGCAGAGGGGTCACGGCGATCCCCTGCCCAATGGGGATGGACCCGATCGAAGAGCCGGTCCACGCCGACGGATCATCAATGAATCCGGCCTGCTCGTTGGGGAATCCCACTGAGGTGGCGTCGCCGAGACCGAAGGCCCGCAGGTATTGGTAGAGGCGATCTTCACCGAGCGTCTGGGCTACACGGATCGTGCCGACGTTCGATGACGATGAGAGGATCTCGGGGATTCCCCAGTTCACCGTCCCGTGCGGCGTGTGTTCGTTGAACTGGTAGTCACCGAGCCGAATCGAGTCGGCGACCTCAATCTGGGTCGACCAGTCGACGAGTCCCTCCTCCACGGCGCCTGACACCGTGATCATCTTCATGACTGATCCGGGTTCGTAGGAAGTCGTGACGGCCGCGTTGTTGATGTCGACCTCGACCTCTCCGGTTTCATCAACCCGACTCACGTTGGCCATGGCGAGGATCTCGCCAGTAGCGGGGCGCGTCACAAGGGCCACGCCTCCTCTCGCCCCGACCTTTGCCACCTGGGTGGAGAGGATCCTCTCTGCTTCACACTGCAGTGACCGATCGAGGGTGAGCAT
>JALRFT010000272.1 GCA_023261915.1 Acidimicrobiales bacterium
GGTCGACTCCAAGCGGGTGCGCAACGGCGGGCTCACCGCCAGCGACTGGGAGAAGATCGCCCACGCCACCGGCCGTCTCGCCGACGCCCCTCTGTGGATCGACGACAACCCGAACCTGACCATCATGGAGATCCGTTCCAAGGCCCGCCGGCTGCGCAGCCGCGTCGGTGACCTCGGGCTCGTGGTCGTCGACTACCTCCAGCTCATGAGTGGGCGGAGCCGGGCCGAGAATCGCCAGGTGGAGGTTTCCGAGATCAGTCGCGGTCTCAAGATCCTCGCCCGCGAACTTGAGTGCCCGGTGCTGGCGCTCTCCCAGTTGTCCCGAAATTTGGAACTCCGGGCCGACAAGCGACCGATCCTCGCCGACTTGCGGGAATCGGGTTGTCTCACGGGTGACACTCTCATCACCCGGGCTGATACCGGCGAGCAGGTGACGCTCGCATCCCTCGCCGATTCGGGCGAGCGGGACATCCCTATCTGGACCCTCGACCGAGGGTTCCGGTTGCGGCGATCGACCATGGCCCGGGCGTTCCCCACCGGGACCAAGACGGTCTACGAAATGACCATGGCCTCGGGTCGCCGGGTGAAGGCCTCGGGCAATCACCCCTTCTTCGCTCTCGAGGGGTGGTTCGCCCTCGAGGATCTCGATGTCGGTGACCAGATTGCCGTGCCGGTCAGTGGTTCGTGGCCCACCTCGGTGGGTGCTGACGGTGACGCCGTGGGTGATGCCATCGCGCCACGCGAAGTCTGGCCGTATCTGCGTCGCGTGCTGAGCGCCCAGGGTCTCACCGTCGCCGATCTCGCCGCCCGGGTACCGGTCAGTGACTTCGTTACCGACCTCTACGCCGAGCCGCTCGACCGCAAGCAGTTGCAGATGGTCGCTGAGGCGTTGGGAGACCGGCGGCTGGTCGCTCTCGCTGCCGGCGACATCCGTTTCGAGACCATCGTCTCGGTCACCGAACTGGGTGATGAGCCTGTCTACGACGCCACCGTGCCCGGCACCCACAACTTCATTGCCAACGGCATTGTCGTTCACAACTCCATTGAGCAGGACGCCGACATCGTGATGTTTATCTACCGCGACGAGGTCTACAACCCCGATTCACCCGATCGGGGCATGGCGGAGATCATCGTGGCCAAGCAGCGCAACGGCCCGACGGGCATCGTTCGGCTGGCGTTTCTTGAGAACTACACGAAGTTCGTCAACATGGCCCGCGACATCTGAGACGGCGTCGCTCTTCGTGGGGTGTCTACCCGTGTGATCCGCTGCGTCGATCAGGGTTTGATCAGGGCAGGAAGCTGTAGGGGTTCTGCGCAGCTCCGCCGACGCGGGTCTCAAAGTGCAGGTGCGGCCCGGTGCTGTCACCGGTACTGCCGACATAGCCAATCAACTCGCCCCGGTTGACGCTCTGGCCGACACCAACGGCGAAGCCGGACAGGTGGGCGTAGGCCGTCACGAACCCGCCCCCGTGGTCGACCAGGATCAGGTTGCCGTAGCCACCCTGACCACCAGCGAGGATCACGGTGCCGCCGTTGGCGGCGTAGACGCCGGTGCCATAAGGAGGAGCGATGTCGAGCCCGGCGTGCATGGCGCCCCACCGCATGCCGAATCCTGAGGTGACGGGGCCTGAGGTGGGCCAGATCAATCCGGCAGCCGAGGCTGGCCGCTCAACGTTGGCAGCAGCGTTGCCACCACTCGGGCCCGCCGAAGCTGCCGCAGCGGCAGCGATGATGGCGGAGAGGTTTGCTTCTTCGGCGGCGAGGGCGGCAACCTCGGTCTGAACCTTGTTGATCCGGGCGTCGAGAGCGTCCTTGACCCGCTGTTGTTCAGCCCGGGCCGCATCAAGTTCATTGAGTTGAGCCTGAGTCTCGGCTTCGAGGCGTTCCGCTTCAGTAATGGCGATTGCCACGTCTTCTCGCTGACGATCCAGTTGCTGGCGGGCGAGGGACAACTGGTCGATGGCGTCGCGGTCTGAGCCCTGCACCGTCTCGATCAGGACCTTGCGGAGTTCGAGGTCGGTGGGGTTGCTGGCGTCGAGGAGCGCCTCCCCCGCCGTTCCTTGGCCGAGACCCTGGCTGATGTAGGACTCCACGGCCCGGTCTCGGAGGAGTTGTTCGAGGACTCCGACGCGACGCTCAGTGGCCTTGACCTCCTCGGCGAGCCGGTCGGCCGCCGCACGGGCGTCGGCCGTCGCCCGACGAGCATCGGCGACTCGCGCCTCTTGAGCAGCAACGTTGGCATTGAGCTCGGCGACCGCGGCCTCGAGCACGGCGTCTTCGGCTTCGAGGGTGTTCAGCTCGGCGGCGGTGGTGGCCTTCTGCTGGCGGATTGCGTCACGTTGCGCCCGGGCGTTGCCGGACTGGGCGTCGACGGAGCCGCCGGGGATCGTGGCGACCACGATGGCAAGGGCCACGGCGGCGAGCGCTAGGCGCTTGGCGCCTACTGGCACAGGTCCGGGGGAGCGGTTCGACCGTTCCCGGGCGTCGTGGTTGTAACGAGAGCGCAACATAGGTAACGGTTTGGCAATCTAGTCGTCATGGCCCGGGATGTCCCGGCCCGCTGGTGATTTCCTTGCTCCCTAGGGCCTGATCGCTGCCATTGAGGGAGATCTGGCCGCTCATCGTGACGGGATTCACGCTGCGGGCACCGAAGCGTTACCGGCGCCCATCAGACCCCGCAGCGCCACCAAGGCGACGATGTAGAGCGCCAGTGCGGCCAGCATGACGATCCCGAACCCGAAGATCATGGCCAGCACGGTGGTGAGCACCGCTCCGGTGACCGACGCAAAGCCGTTGATGGCCCAGCTCCACGCCACGTACTCCCGGTGGAAGGTGGTCATCCCCGCGATTGCTCCGAGACCGAGGGGCATGAACATGCCGAGGGTGACCCCTAAGGGTGCGAGCACGACGAAGGCCACGACCACTCGGGCGGCGAGGGGAAGGCCGAGGAGGGCTTCAGTGATGGGAGTGAGAGCCAACATGTAGAACGCCGTCAGCGCCACGATGACCCCGGCGAGAGGCGCCAGCAGTTTCTGGCCCCGGTGAGCAAGCCGACCGCTGAGCAAGGCGCCAACGCCAGTGAAGATCAGAATCGAGGCGAGGGTGACGGTGAGCGAGTAGGTCGGGAATCCGAGGAATAACACGAGCCGCTGGATCAGGCTGATCTCAAAGAACATGAAGCCCAGTCCGAGGCAGGCGAAGTAGATGAGTGAGGTGCCCTTGCGAGGCAACTGTCGCCACACGCTTCGGATGGTGACGAACGGCAGGAGCAGGAACACCGCCCCCAGGACAATGGCGAGACCCAGCAACAAGATGAGGACGCGTTCTCCGAGTGAGTCCTCAAGGTCAACGCTGTCGATGGAGTTCGAGTAGTTGCTGATGACCTTGCTGAAGGGGGCGAAATGCCAGAAGAACGGACCGTTGTCCGTGATCGGCCGCACGTCATAGGGGTAGGTCTCAAAGAAGTTGTTGAGCTGGTCTGATGGCAGTGATGCAATGGCCGCCACCGGGCCGTCATCGGGACCGAGTCCCGCCCCGGGCGCCCATTCCACCGTTGAGCCGGTCACGATGCCCGACGCACTCTCCAACGCAGCGACCTCGCCCGGAGTGAAGGGGGTGGGCTTGACGAGGACCGTTGAGTACGACGCCACTTCCGAGGCCGGGCTCTTGAGCACCACGATGTGCGCGGAGGGATCGGTGACGCCCCGCTCGGCGAGGGCCTGGCGGGCGGTCGCCACGTAACGACTCGTGCGGTTCGGTTTCGTGTCGTAGGAAATCTCGCCGAACTGGGCGACGATCACTCCGTCGGGTCGCAGATGCTCGAGCGACTCGGTGATGGTCTCAGCGGTGTAGAGATAACTCTCCGACAGCACGAACGCTCCCGAGGCGGCAGCGTTCGTTGCCGAGTAACTGTCGGGGGCGGGGAACCAGATCAGGTCGTATTGCTCATCCGAACGGCTGAGGAAGGTGCGCCCGTCACCCTGGACGTAGTTGACCCGGGGATCCTCGGCGATGCGGCCGGCGTAGTCAGCGAAGCGATCGGTCACTAGCGAGTGGGTGATGGGGTTCAACTCGACGGCATCGATCGTGCTGGCGTCGAAGTGGAGCGAGGCGAGAATCTCGTTGCCACCGGCGGCGCCGATGATGAGCACATCGTCTCGTGGTGCGCCGTCGGCGGAGAAGGCGAAGAGTCGAGGGTCGTTGTCGAATCGGGTCAGGCTGGCGGGGTCACCGTCGTAGGCGTATATCGCTGAGCCCAACATCCCGTCGTGCATGAGGAAATACAGGTCGCCGAGGTCGTAGGCATCCACCCGGAAGATCGCACCCCAGCCGGTGTAGAGCGCTTCGACGCCAGAGCTTCCCGCAATGTCTTTCGTGTCGTCGGGTCGGATCGAGGGCATGAGGCCGGGGATGGCGAGCATGGCCGCCAGCGCGGCCAGGGTGACGGCGCCGACGACGGCCCCGGCGTTGTCTCTCGTGCGGCCGGAGCCCTCAGCGGTCCGCCGGGTGAACGCCATGCGGAGCCCCCCGGCGGCGAGCAGGATCCCGGCGATGATGATGGTGGCAGCCGGTCCCACGCCGTAGAGGGCGAACACCACGACCGCACACGCCAGCCCGGCCCCGAGCAGGTCGGCGAAGTACAGCTTGCCGATCTCCTTGGTCCGACGGCCGAACAGTGTCGCCAACATGACACCGATGCTCACGAAGGAGGCGAACAACGCCAGGCAGATCACGATCAGCCACGCCAGGTTGCGCAGTGATTCGCTGCTTCCGTAACGCCAGAGGGCGAGGGTGTCGATGGGAGCCGACGCCACCACGAGGTAACCGACGAGCACGCTGGCCGACGCCACCAGCAGGCCCCACATGATGGTCGCCTCGGTAGATGCGGCCCGGAGTCGCTTGGAGATGGCGACGGCGACGCCACCACATCCGATGCCCAACAACGCCAGACCGATGACGAGGAACGTGTAGTAGTAGTAGAGCTTGAACGAGATGACCCGGGTGTAGGCCACCTCCAACAGGAGCGAGGCAAAGGCCATGAGGAAGATCTCGAGGTGGAACGTGCGGCCCGAGCCGGTCTCGTCGGCCTCCTCCGGCCCTGATGGTCCCTCGATCGTCGTGGTGTTGTCGGTGGTCACTGCTCACTCCGGTGTCGTGGGTTCATCTGCCCGAGCTGGTGGCTGGCGATGTCAGGATCGCTGGCGGACTGCGGTCTTGAGGTCCTCGGCGTCAAACGGCCCGAGAGCCGCTCCATCGGTCACCCAACGGTAGAGCGCAACGCCGAACACGGCGCGGCAGGTGGCCCCGAGAACCCCACCGACGGCAATCAGGGCCAGACCGATGATGGCGAGTACGACCCCGCCGACGATTGCCGGACCACCGACGGCGATGGCAATGACGACGCCGGCAACCAAAGCCAGCACGCCGGGGAGGATGTAGAGCAGGCCGAAGCGGGCCCCGATGCGGACGGACCCGCCGATGGCCTCCCCCCAGGTCTGGCGCACCAGGCCAGCCGATCGCTTGACGGCGGTCACCGCTCCGAGGCTTTCGAGAACGATGAGGGGAAGGACGAAGAAGGTGATCACCGCCCACGCCGCAGCCACCAGACCGGCGAGCAGGCTGCGCAGCAGGGTTGAGACGACGCCCCCATCGGCATTGCCCCGGATGACTGACACGAGCGCACCGACTGCCGCGGAGATGGCTCCCCACCCGATGAGGGCACCGAGTCGACTCCGAGCCTTGGCGCGACATGCAGCCGGGTCGACCGCACGGCCGTGGAGAAGTTCGTCTGATGCAACGACGAGCCCGGCCATCTGGAGACTGGCGGCGGTGGCCCCGGCGATCCATCCCAGCGCGATCAACACCACCCCGATGACCATGAGCGCAACAGCTCCTGAACTTGCGGTATCGGCCCGTGCCGCCGAACCGGTCTCGTCACCGAGCGCCGCTCCGATGGCGAGGACGACGGCGCCCGGAATCACACCGATCGCCCCAAAACCTGTTCCGTAGATCAACGCCCTCACCGACCAGGTCTTCAGGTCGCGTTCCGTGCGGACCAACTCGTAGGTCGTCGCCGTGAGTTGCCTGCTGCGTTGCCAACCGCTCATCGTCATCTCCTCATTCGGTGGGGCCAATAGTGGCCGATCCGGGGATCCGATGGCGCGGACGCCCCCGGCCCCCTAGGCTGGCAAACAGTCGCGGGTCCACCAGTGTCCGCATCGAAGAGATAGAGAGTGCAGTGCCGACAGGAACAGTGAAGTTTTTCAATGCGGAAAAGGGCTACGGATTCATCTCCCGTGAGGGCGGCGAAGACGTGTTTGTCCACTACTCAAACATTCAGGGCAGCGGCTACCGCTCGCTCGAGGAAGGCCAGACCGTCGAGTTCGATGTCGGTCCCGGTCGCAAGGGTGACGAGGCGCAGAACGTTCGCGCCATCTGAACTTTCAATATTTCCCCGGGAACCACATGGTTTCCGGTTGTGACGGACCGCCGGCTTTGTCCGGCGGTTCGTGCGTTCTGCCCTCAGGTCGTTGCCTGAACCGGTGGAGTCGAGCGCGCTACTCTCCCTCCCGTGAATCCCACGAGAGTCCCCTTCAGTCACCGGGTTGCGGTGTTGGCCGTCGCCGTGGTGGTCGGGTTGGGCTTCGTGGCGTGTGGCGATGTCGGGGCGCCGTCCACGGCGTCAGACGTGAGCGCTACTCAGCGGCCCCCGTCAAAAGGACCAGTCGGCGGTCCGGGGACGGTCGAGAACCTCGATGTCATTACCGGCCTGTTGTCAGGCTCCCCCATCCTCAACGTCGACTTCGCTGACCCGTTCATGCTGGACACCGGAGATGTCGCCTACGGATACGCCTCCAACACCACCTCGGCCAATGTGCCCGTCACCCGGTTCCAGGGATATCAGACGGCCACCTATTTGGGCGATGCCATGCCGAATCTTCCGTCGTGGACCTCCAAGGACTTCATCTGGGCACCTGCGGTATACGCCCGGCCCGACGGTCAGTACGTCATGTACTACTCGGCGCTCTACAAGCCATCGGGGCGTCAATGTGTGTCACGTGCGTTGTCGTCGTCACCCGCCGGTCCCTTCGTCGACGACTCCACCATGCCCTTCGTGTGTCCTCTCGACCTCGGTGGCGCCATCGACCCGTCGGTGGTCGTGGACAACGGAAAGCCTTACCTCCTCTACAAAAATGATGGGAACTGTTGCAACATCACCACGTCGTTGTGGTCGGTTCCTCTGTCCTCCGACGGCCTGTCCCTCAACGGCCAACCCACCAACCTGTTGAGCACAAGCCAGCCGTGGGAGGGGGGGAATATCGAGGCCCCATCGATGGTGGCCGTGAACGGCAAGTACCTGTTGTTCTACTCAGCCAACGACTGGTCGACGGCGAACTACGCCGTGGGGTACGCCGTGTGTGACTCCATCACGGGACCCTGCACGAAGCCCGAGGACGAACCCTGGATGGTCTCAACGACCAATGCTCAAGGTCCCGGAGGACAGGAGTTCTACGCCGCTCGCGATCAGGTCTGGATGGTGTATCACGGCTGGTTGCCCGGTGAAGTGAACACTCCCGATGGCGAGCGGCGGCTCTACCTCGACGACATCAGCGTCGCCAACAACGTGCCCGAGCGCATCGGCGCTCAACGCACCTTCGTGCAACTCCTCTGGTACGGGCTCGGCGCGCTCGTCATCGTGGTGCTGGTGATCTTGGTGGTCGTGCGTCTCGTCCGGCGCCGTCGCCGACATCGGAAGGCCGAGAGAACAGCCGTCGCCGCGCAGTGATCAGTACGGGTCGGGGATCTCGTCGGTTGCGAGGTTGACCTCATGGATGCTGCGGCGTGGAATGCCCGCTACGAGACAGCCGGGTTCGTGTGGTCCACCGAGCCCAACCAGTTTCTCGCCACCGAAGTCTCAGGACTTGCGGTGGGCCACGCGCTCGATCTGGCCTGTGGCGAGGGCCGCAACGCCGTGTGGTTGGCGACCCGGGGGTGGGACGTCACCGGTGTCGACTTTTCAGAGGTGGGCCTGACCAAGGCCGTCGGGCTCGCCGAGGCGAGCGGGGTGGCGGAGCGAACCCGCTGGGTGTGTGCCGATGTCACGACGTGGGAGCCGGACGGGCGCTTTGATCTCGTGGTCGTGATGTACCTGCACCTCGTTGCTCCGCAACGATCAGCGGCCATGGGAGTGGCGGCCCAGTCGCTGGCAACCGGGGGAACGTTGCTCGTCGTCGGACACGACGCCACCAACCTCGCCGAAGGCGTCGGTGGCCCGCCCGACCCGTCGGTGCTCTACGGACCTGACGACATCATCGGTGACCTTGCCGGGGAATCCGATCTCATGGTGGAACGGGCCGAGCGGGTGCGGCGTCCGGTGAGTGTCGACACACCGGAAGGACCTCAGGAGCGTCAGGCCATTGACTGTCTCGTTCGGGTCCGTCGGGGCTGAACTCAAGGATTGCGGTCGGCGGGGATGGCATAGGTGACGCTGGCGTCAGCCACGAGGTGACCATCGGTTCCGCCGAACACCCGAACGTCCGTCACGGCCAGTCGACGGCCCAACTTGAGCAACTCAGCTGTCGCCATCAGGCGTTCGGGTTCGGGCTTGCGCAGGAAGTTGATAGACAGGCTAGAGGTGACCGCCAGAGGCACCCAGCCGATGTGGGCGAGCACCACCACCCACGCAGCGGCGTCGACGAGCGCCATGACCGTGGGGCCCGACACCGTGCCCCCCGGGCGTATCACCACGCTCGACGCCGGCACTTCGAGGGTGGCGTGGTCGGGCCAGACTTCCGTGACGACGTAGGGACGGACCTCCTCGAACACCCCGGCTAGGCGCTCATTGAGTTCGTCGACACCCATGACGGGTTCCATCAGAGGCCCCCCACCTTCGTCACGGTGGCGGTACTCATCGCCCGACTTCGAGGATGGACCGTGGGGTTCACGGCGCAGGCGCTACGGGATTGAAGTTGGCCCACGCCACGAGCTGCCAGCCGTCCGGACCTCGCTGAAACACTCCGAGGCGGTCAGCCTTGGTGACCCGCTGCTCCTGCCCGTCGATGGTTTCTTGGATCTCGACGGAGAACCTCACGACCAGCGTTCGTCCGTCCTGGTAGGCACGGAAGGAATCCTCGGCGATCGTGAAACGAGCCACTGTCGCCGGAGCGTCGAGGTACTCCGCCTTGTTGGCAAAGGTGCCGTTGGATCGTTGCAACTGGAAGGCCGGGGACAGGAACGCCTCGAGGCGGGGTCGCGGGTCGGGCGCACTGAGGATGTCGAGGAACCGCTGAGCGAGTTCCCGACCGGTGGCCACCGGATCCTCAAGGGGTGATCCGAACTGATCGGATCCCGGCGCAAGGCTTGACGTCGGGGTCGTCGAGGTGGTGTCGACCCCGGCCGGGTCGGTGGCCGACGTCGTGTCACCGGTGGTCGTCTCCGAGGAGGTGGCCGCCTCAGAGACAGTGGTCGTCACGGTTGACTCCTCAGCGGCATCGCCACTGCCAGCGCACCGGGACAGGGCGAGCACGGTGACGAGGATCAGGCCGCCGGCGATGAGCCAACGTTTGACGTTGCGATCCAGACCGGACACCGATCGCAGGCCGCTCATTGTCGCTCGCTCGTCGTCACGGCCGGGAGCCTACGACCCCCATCGACCCAGCGTCAGGCCAGTGGGGCGCCGTGGACCAGATCGTCGGCGACTTCGCGCACAGTTTTCGCCAGGTCGTCGGGCAGTTCATCGACTCGATCGAGTTCGTCAGCGAAACGCAGCCGCGGGCGCGCCGTCGACGGGATAGCCCGGGGCAACCACGCCGCGTGCAGCATGAACGGAGCGGTCATGGCCCCCGCTGCGAGCGTTGCCACCGGGCCACCGCCCACATCGGCGGCGTCGAACACCTCAACCCGGAAGCGGTTGTCGTTGCAGACCGGCACCACCACCCAGCCGTCGTGGCCACCGGGATCCTCGCCGGTGTCGCCATATCCGGAGGCCCCCGCCGAGGGGTTGCGTGGCACGAAAATCGGTGACGACGGGAAGTCGTCGAGGCCCAGTTCCCAGTGCGAGGCGAGTTCCATGTCGGGCACGGCAGTGGACGCCACCACCGGTGGTGTCTCGCCGGGAGGCAGCATCGTGCGGTCGACCCGGTCGCCGTAAAGGGCGAGCATCTTTTGGGTGATGGCCTCGGGTCGGTAGCCCTGGTGGACGGTGTGGTGCAGAGTCGGGCGGCTCCGACCCTCGAGACTCCAGTCGAGGGCATTGAGTTGACGCGACCACAGCAGGGACGGCTCCCGTTGCTCGGCCCGGTGCAGGACCTCACCGGTCTCAGGGTTCACGATCACCATGGACGTCCGGTCGGGTGCCATGGGGAAGCCGTACAGCCCCTTGAGTGCCGGGTCACACGGTCGGCCGAGGGCGTCGGTGTCACTCGGTGACTGCACCATGGCGATGTCGGCGGATTCCGTGTGTTCGAACAACACGGCGACACCATCAGTGTCATCCCACGTGGCGTAGTAGTGGTTGATCTCAGGTCCGAAGGTGAAGTGGCGGGCGGACACGGGCTGGCCAGGAGGGGTCGCTTCGATCTCGTCCTTGCGGATGAGAAACACCGGTCCGGTGGCGTTCGCCGGTTGGGTCCGGTCGCCCCCGTCGAGCACCTGCGATTCGAACTTGTAGGCACAGTCGCCCACCACGAGCCAGTCGCGTGTCTGGGTGATGGTGTGGACCGACTGGGGAATGAGTCCCCCATCGACCGGCCACATTTCGATCTCGCCTTCACCGTCCCAGCGAACGATGTGCAACTGACCCCAGAAGGTGTTGACCGTCCACAGGACATGGCGTTCGGGATCGATGACTGGGTGGGCAGTGGACATGACCATGGGCAGCACCGGCTGTGGGGTGAGCGCCTCGAACACCTTCCACTGGTCACGGTGGCCGACGTCACCGAGATATTCGAGCGTCACCGGGTCGACCTCCACGGGCCGGCCCACATCCCAGGTCGTGAACAGCCGGTCGCCCCACACGAGGGGCGCCGTGTTGGCGGCGTTGCTGTGGCCAAAGGGTGAGGTGACCCCGATCATGGTGGGGGTGAACACGTCGGGTCGCCGGGCCCGCAGTCGGGCCGAAGGGGAGTCGATGCGCCGGGCCCGCCACGCGAACCGATTGTTGGGAGCGCCATGGGTGCCGGGCTGCAGTGACAGGCGGTAGGTGACACCGTCTCCGAAGAACGGGTGGGGTCCACCGAACGTGTCGGGGTGGGGGGCACTCAGCACGAGCTCGCCGCTGAGACCCTCGGGCCACACCCCGGCGACGACTTCAAAATTGTGGTCGGTCGGGTCGTCCCGGTTAAACAGCGAGCGTGGGATCGGCATGTCGGTCTCCCCCTATCGACGTGAGCACCCCGTTGGGACGATGTGCCCCCAACGGCTCGGGACAGTACCAACTCTCCGCCCCCACCCGCCGGGGCGCCTCGGGGAGCGATCAGCCGGCGGTGTAGGCGTGGGGCGGTCGCGGTGGCAGTCGTCGCAGGGTCCGCGAGGAGAACTGTCGGTGCCAACGTCCGAGGATCATGAGGGCCCACAACACCCGACTGTGATCAGCCGATCCGGCCCGGTGCTCGTCCCACAAGCCGACTACCCCGGCCGGATCCACGACACCGCCGAAGTCCTCACCGGCCAATTCATCGCGGAGGCCGAGACCCCAGGGGCCTCTGATCCAGGTACGTACCGGCACCGGGAAGCCAAGTTTGGGGAGGGCGCAGACGTCGGGGGGCAGGACATCCGCCGCGGCGGCACGCAACACCCGTTTGGTGGTGTTGGCATCAAGGGACATGTCTACGGGGATGCGGGAGGCGGCGTCCCACACCACCCGGTCGAGGAACGGCACGCGCAGCTCGAGTGAGTGCGCCATCGACAGTCGGTCAGCCTTGGTGAGGATGTCACCGGGCAGCCACAGGTGCAGGTCGAGGTACTGCATGCGCCGCACCTCGTCGGTCATCCCGAGCGCGTCCGCCTGGGCGTAGATCTGATCGGAGGCGGCGTAGGGCTCAGCCAGCGCCTCTGGGGTCGCCCACGCCGGGGCCAGCACCGACGCCCGGGTGTCGGCACTGCCCACCCGGCCATTGCCGATGTAGCGGCGTTCGAGTGGTGTGCTGGCCCGCACCACCCAGTTGCGTCCCCGCATGGCGGGTGCCCGTCGAGCCAGTGTGGCAGCAGCGGACCGAGCCGGGCGGGGGAGTCGCATGAACGGTGCGAGGGAACGGGGCTCGTCGTAGAGGCGGTAGCCGAGGAACAACTCGTCGGCGCCCTCACCCGACAGCACGGTGGTGACCTGGGTGGCGGCCAACTGCGATACGTAGAACAGTCCGAGGGCAGCCGGGTCGGCGAGGGGTTCGCCGAGGTGGGCGATCATGGGGTCGATGCCGTCGAAGGCCATCTGGTCGGTGATGCGTAACTCGTGGTGGTCGGTCCCGAGCGCTTCGGCGGCGCGGCGGGCGTTGTCGAGTTCGTCGATGCCGTGGGCGAACCCCACTGAGAAGGTCGGGGTGGGGCTGGTGTGATTGGCGAGAGCCGAGGTGAGACTTGAATCGATGCCGCCAGAGAGGAACGCGCCCTGTTCCACCTCGGTTGACCGGTGGATGTGCACCGAGTCGGCGATGGCGGAGCGGACCTCGTCGACGTAGTCGTCGAACGACCGAGTGGTGGGTGTGAACGTCGGGGTCCACCAGCGCGTCAGTGACAGTTCACCGTCGGCGGTGACCCGGACGTAGTGGCCGGCGGGAAGCTTCGACACTCCCTGCACGGCGGTGTCGGGTTCGGGCACGTACTGGAAGGTGAGGAAGCGAAGGACGGCTTCAGGACGCAGTGCCGGGCGGTGGGGCATGGCGTCGGCGAGGGCCGGCAGTTCCGAGGCGAAGCGGAAGGCGTCGGCGTCGACCTGGTAGTAGAGCGGCTTGATGCCGAAGGGGTCGCGGCAGCACACAAGTTCCCCGGTGGCGGTGTCCCAGATGGCGACGGCGTACATCCCCCGCAGGCGCCCGAAGGCAGCGGGGCCCTCCTCGGCGAACAGGTGCAGCACCACCTCGAGGTCGCTGTGGGTCAGCAGACGCCGACCACGGGCCTCGAGACCGGCGCGCAGCTCGAGGTGGGTGTAGATCTCCCCGTTGCCCACGAGCACGAAGCGCCCCTCGGCGTCGGTGAGGGGCTGGCGGCCGTCGGCCACCCCGACGATGGCCAGGCGACGGAAGGCTAGTGCCATGCGGTCGTCGTGCCAGGCCTGGGCGTCGTCGGGACCGCGGTGTCCCATCACCGCCCCCGCGGCTGCGGCCTGCGCCACGTGGTCCACGGTCC
>JALRFT010000306.1 GCA_023261915.1 Acidimicrobiales bacterium
TGAGGCTGCGCTCGACTTGTTTGAGGGGGTCCGTAGTCGGGACCTTGAGCGTTTCGATCGGGCCCGTGCCGCGATGGCCGAGGTCTGTTCGTTCCGAGCCTCCTGATCTGACGCCACTAGGTACCCCGTCGGGCGCTGCCAACTCCTGCTGGTGACAGGAGTAGGCAAGGTGAGGGGCAGCGGACCGCTTGGGTCAGTGATCTATCATCGGGCCGTGATCGGGTTGCGGCAGTCGGTGCAGCGGGCGCTCGCCACGGACTTCAAGGCCTTCGAGCACGTTCGTCCCATACGCTCCGCTCTCGTCATCTTCGCCGGGCTGGCATTGGCCGCCTCAGCCAATGACGTTCGGATCCTGCTTCCGTTGGCCCTGGGACTTCTCTTCGCTGCCATTGCCGATCGGGGAGACTCGTTGAGGCGCAGGGTCACCTCGATGGCCGGGGCCACGGTTGCCATCACTCTCGGTACATGTGTCGGCGGACTCGTTTCGGCCAATCAGGGGCTGCATATCGTGATCGGGGGCCTCGCAGGGCTCATCTGCGGGATCGTCGGTGTCGCCGGAGCCCCCTCAATGATCGCCGGTGTCCTCGGGCTCGTCGTCTTCACGATTTTCTCCGGATCGCCCGTCGACCTTCCGGACTGGAGAATCAATACGGCACTGATCCTTGTCGGGGCCGTCGTCATGGTCGCCTCGGTGATGGCCGAGTTTGCTGGCCGGTCGTTGCTGCACAAGGTGCCAGTCACGGTGGGCGAGATGCCGACTGACTCCATCTGGTCGCGGTCAAAGGGCCATCTCCACTGGTCAGATCAGTTCGTCGGGCACGCTGTCCGCCTAGGCATCGTGATCATGATCGCCACGGCTTTGGAGGAGTTTCTCGACTTTCCACACTCGTATTGGATCCCGATGACCGTGGCGTGGATCTCGCGCCCAGACAGGGACGGCACTGTCGAGAAGGTGACGAGCCGGGTCGTGGGAACGCTGATCGGTGTTGCCGTCGCCGGTCTTCTCCTTGGCGTGACCGAGGCGAGCACCGCCGAATCAATCCTCCTGATCGGCATCGCCTCCTATGTGGTCCTCGCGTTCATCGTGCCGAACTACGCCATCGCCGTTTCGGGGATCACGGTGTTCGTCTTCTTCCTTTTCCATGTGGTCGGGTACCCGATGAATGGATCGGTATTTGAAAGAGTGGCGTCAACCTTGATCGCAGCGGCTCTCGTGATGGTTGCTCTTCAACTTGGCCGATGGACTCGAGGCCCGTCGCCCGTTGCGAGTCCGTGATGGTTCGGAAATTGGCGATTTGGTCGTCAACGAGCGAGGCAAGGTCGGGTTCCCGATCTTCAGGTCGCTGCTGGTGGTGTGCCAGCAACGAGGCCACCAACAGCCGTGGGAGAACCCGCAGGCCCCCACGTAGGCTCGTAGGCCCACAAGAGTGGAGCTAAGGAGAATCGAACTCCTGACCTCTTCCATGCCATGGAAGCGCTCTACCAACTGAGCTATAGCCCCAACGGAGCCAAAAACCTATCAGTTCGAATCTGTCTTCCCAAGCCCATGTCCGGGTGGACCCCGCTCCTGTTGTCGGGGGGTTGAGGTCCGGGGTGACGGCAGGGGGTCACTACGATGCGGGACGTGTCCGAGCTGTACGACCCCCAGGCTGTTGAGGCCAAGTGGCAGGCGTACTGGCGGGATCATCGCTCGTATGACGTCGACAATGCCGACCCACGGCCTCATGTGTACGTGCTGTGCATGTACCCCTATCCGTCCGGCCGGGCCCACATGGGGCACGTCAGGAACTACACCTTCGGTGATCTGATCGTTCGACATCGGACCATGCTCGGCAATGCGGTCTTGTCACCAATGGGCTTCGACAGTTTCGGGCTGCCTGCCGAGAATGCAGCCATCCGTACCGGTGTGCACCCCCGGATCTTCACCGATGAGCGGATCGTGGAGCTCCGCAGCTCCATTGAGCGCATTGGCGCCGTCTATGACTGGCGCAGGGAGGTGCGCAGCCACGATCCCGCGTACATGCGGTGGACCCAATGGATCTTCCTGCGGTTTTTCGAGGCGGGCCTCGCCTATCGGGCGAAGGCACCCGTGAATTGGGACCCCGTGGACCAGACCGTTCTCGCCAATGAACAGGTCCTCGCCGATGGGACTGCTGAACGCTCCGGTGCTGTTGTCGAGAAGCGGGATCTGGAGCAGTGGTTCCTGCGAATCACCGACTATGCCCAGGAACTCCTTGACGGTCTCGACGATGTGGATTGGCCGGAGCGGGTCAAGGTCATGCAGCGAAACTGGATCGGGCGATCCGAGGGCGCAGCGTTCGCCATGCAGGTTGTCGATGGCGATGGTGCTCCCCACCCCTCGGGAGCCTCCGTCGAGGTGTTCACGACCAGACCCGACACGGCGTTTGGCATGACCTATGCCGTGATGGCGCCGGAGCACCCGCTCGTCGACCGCATTGTGAGTGATGGGCAACGTGAGGCGGTCCGAACGTTTGTGGCCCAGGCCCGGGCCACGACCGATGTTGATCGGATGTCGTCGGAGGGTGCGCTGGAAAAGCGCGGAGTCTTCACGGGGGCCCAGGTCGTGAACCCCTTCAACGGTGAAGCGATTCCTGTGTATCTCGCTGACTATGTGCTGATGGGATATGGGACCGGGGCGGTGATGGCTGTTCCCAGCGAGGATCAGCGCGACTGGGACTTCGCCGCCGCCCACGGACTACCGCACCGACGCACGGTCCAGCCGCCGTCCGACTGGGACGGGGAGGCGTGGACCGGCGATGGTCCCCACATCAACAGCGACTTCCTCGACGGACTCTTCAAGTCTGAGGCCATCGCCGCCGCCATTAGTTGGCTTGAGCAGCAGGGCCTCGGGCAAGGTCAGGTCAACTTTCGTCTCCGGGACTGGCTCGTGAGCCGGCAGCGTTTCTGGGGGTGTCCTATCCCGATCGTCTACTGCAACGACTGCGGGATCGTTCCTGTGCCCGATGATCAGCTTCCCGTGCTCGCTCCCGATGACGTCGAGTTCCTCCCGACCGGCCAGTCACCGCTGCAGTTCAACGAAGGCTTCTTGAACACCACGTGCCCTCAGTGCCACGGCCCGGGACGGCGAGAGACGGACACCATGGATACCTTCGTGGATTCATCGTGGTATTTCCTTCGCTTCTGCGACCCTTGGTCGACGGATGCGCCGTTCGCGGCCTCCGCCGTTGAGGGTTGGATGCCAGTGGATCAGTACATCGGGGGCGTCGAACACGCCATCCTCCACCTCATGTACGCACGCTTTTTCACCAAGGCGCTGGCTGACTGTGGCGTGCTGCCGTCAACGATGCGTGAGCCCTTTATGAGGTTGTTTACTCAGGGCATGATTCGCCTTGGTGGCGACAAGATGTCGAAGTCAAAAGGCAACCTGGTCGCACCGGAGGAGATTCTTGACACCGACGGTGCCGATGCCCTCAGGCTTGCTCATCTGTTTGTAGGGCCCCCGCAGGACGACGTGGATTGGGAAGGCGTCGGCCTCGACGGGTGCTCTCGGTTCCTGCAACGACTGTGGCGCCTCGCCACTGGACGAGTAGGTGGTCCTCCGGTCGAGCGGGAGATGCTGCCCGTCGACGACGCCATTGATCGATCGGTGCACCGACTCATCGCCCGCGTCAGCGATGACTATGAGCGCTGGTCGTACAACACGGCGGTGGCAGCCTGCATGGAGATGACCAACGAGCTCTACAAGTACGTTCAGGACAACTCGGCCCGTACTGAGACCCTCGACTTCGCCATCGACACCCTCCTCCTACTGCTGGCTCCGATGGCGCCCCATCTCACCGCCGAGCTGTGGGAACAACGGCGAGGTGGACACATCCACGATGAGAAATGGCCGGTCGCTGACGAGATGAAGCTTCATTCAGAGACGGTGACCATGATCGTGCAGGTGAATGGCAAGGTTCGGGACCGCATCGAGGTGAGCGCTGCCATAACCGAGGAGGAGGCCCGATTGCTGGCTCTGGCGTCGCCAAAAGTGCTCGCTTCCACTGGAGGCAGTGAGGTTCGCTCGGTCATCTGCCGCCCGCCCCGATTGGTCAATGTGGTCCTGTGATGGCGCAGAGCTCAGAGGTGCAGGTTGTCGTCCACCCCCGCCGCAGTGCCAGGTGGGTAACCCTCTCCCGTCCCGGAAGGTCTGAACTTCGATGAACACTCTTAGCGCACGTTTCGTGGCCGCAGCAGAGGTGGGTCGGGAGGTCACCTTCGTCAATGGTGACGAACACTCGACCGTCTCATGGGCTCAGGTACACGAGGATGCACGCGGTATTGCCGCAACGCTGCAGGCGCGAGGGATCGGGGTTGGAGACCATGTCGCCCTGCTCGGTCCCACCACCCGTGAACTGGTCACGACCATGCAGGCCATCTGGCTGGCGGGCGCCACCATGGTGTGCCTGCCCCTGCCAATGCGGCTGGCATCCATCGAGGAGTTTGTCGACCAGACCCGTTCCCGGGTGGCAAAGGCCGACGCATGCCTCCTCGTGGTTGATCCTCAGCTCGCTGAGTTCGTCGTGGATCAGCCCGGTGACCCCGATCGCATCAATCTTGATGAACTGATGATCGAGGCTGCTGGGCGGGCGAGCGAGTGGCGGACCCCGGAAGTGGGACCCGATGACCTCGCCATCATCCAGTTCACCTCGGGGTCGACGAGTGAGCCGAAAGGGGTCATGCTCCCGCACCGGGTCATCCTCGCCAATCTTGATGGCGCCATCTCGGTGGGGAACCTCGACCTTGAAAACGATGTCTTCGTTTCGTGGCTGCCGCTCTATCACGACATGGGACTGGTTGGGCTGCTCCTCATCCCGATGATGACCGGGGCCCGGCTGATCCTCGGCGCCCCCCAGGACTTCACTGCCCGCCCGTCACGGTGGATGCAGTGGATGCATGACTATCGCGGCACGGTCACCGCCGGCCCGAACTTCGCCTGGGCGCTCGTGGCGAGGAGCCTCCGCCGAGCCAACGACGTTCTCGATCTGAGCCCGTTGCGGATTGCGCTCAATGGCGCTGAGCCCGTGGACCCGCTGAGCGTTCGGACATTGCTCGAGGCCGGGGAGCGGCACGGGATGAGCCCGGGATCAGTGTTCCCCGCTTTCGGTATGGCCGAACTTGCCATTGCGGGCACCTTCCCTCCCGTGGGTCGCGGCCTCCGAACTGACTGTGTGGACCTGCAGTCAATCGAAGTTGAGCGATACGCCCAGCCTGTGGAGCAGGGGAGCGAAGGCTCCCGGGAATTCGTCGTGTTGGGAAGTCCGATCCCTGGACTCGAGATTCGTATCGTTGATCCGGCCACTGCTGCACCACGCGAGGAGCGTCAGGTCGGTGAGCTCGAGATTCGGGGTACTTCGGTGACGTCGGGGTACTACCGGAATCCTGCTGCTACCGAGCAGATGTTCCGCGATGGGTGGCTGCGCACCGGCGACCTCGCCTACATGCTTGACGGAGAACTCGTTCTATGTGGCCGAATCAAGGACGTGATCATCGTTGGTGGTCGCAACATCTTCCCCGAGGATGTGGAGCGCTCCGTGGCGAAGGTCGACGGTATCCGTCCCGGCAACGTGATCGCCTTCGGGGTTGATGGCAAGCGTGGGCATGAGTCGATGGTGGTTGTCGCCGAGGTGAAAGCCGACGTCACCGAGGATCTCCAGCGCAGTGTTCGCGAGGCGGCTCGAGCCGTTTCCGGCCTGCCCCCCGGCAATGTGGTCTTCGTCCCGGCAGGAACGCTGCCGAAGACCTCCTCTGGCAAGCTGCAACGCAGCCTCTGCCGTGAGCGCTACCTAGACGAGGCCCTTCCCGTGCTCTCCCCTGAGTGAGGATGCTGCGGAAGACAGCGGCGAGGTGCGCTCGGTAGTGTCTTGACGGACATGGCCGCCGGCGGTGTCCCTGGTCGGGGGGACCATGACGCTGACCGAGCGCCCAGCGGTGGCGACAGAGAACGAGACTCGACCCTGGCGGGTCGTCGTCGACCGGACCCGATCGCTCGCTGGTCCGGCGGTTGTCATTCTCGTCGTGCAGGTGCTGTTCTTCCCCATGCCGCTGGGTATCTGGCTGCAGGGCATCACGGTGGGTCTTCTGGGGGCGTTGGTCGCTGTTGGCATGGCCCTCGTCTACCGGTCGAACAAGATCTTGAACTTCGCCCAGGGGGATCTCGGGATGGCACCGGCGACGTTGTCGCTGATCCTGATACAGAGCTTCGCGTGGACGTGGTTCTTGGGGCTCGTCGTCGGTCTGGTTGCGGCAGTGGTGCTTGGAGCTGTCGTCGAGCTCGCCGTCATCCGGAGGTTTGCCCGGTCGCCTCGTCTCATCCTTACTGTGGCCACCATCGGGTTAGCGCAGGTCCTCGTGGTGATCACCGCTCTCCTGCCGGATTGGCTCGGCGACCTGACGGGCCGTTCAGCAGATGAGGTGGCGGCCACGGCGGAGCGATTGTCCTTCCCGTGGGGATTCGAGTTCACCGTCAACCCTCTCGTCTTCCGGTCTGATCACCTGCTGGCGTGGATTGTGGCGCCAGCCCTGCTTGCGTTCGTCGCCTTCCTGCTGAAACGCACATCACTTGGCATGGCCATCCGGGCTTCATCGGAGGGCGCCGAGCGGGCCGTCATGCTCGGGGTTCCCGTTCGCCGGTTGACGACCTATGTGTGGGTCATCGCCGCCGGGCTCTCCTTCGCTGGCCTCTTCCTTCGGGCTGGTGTCGTCGGCCTCCCCATTGGGTCGGCGTTCAGCCTCAACGTCTTACTCCTCGCCTTTGCCGCTCTCACCCTTGGTCGTCTCACCGACCTCCCGTCAGTGGCGATCTCGGCTGTGGCACTCGGTCTCCTCGAGCAAGGGGTGCTGTGGAACGACACCCTCAACCTCGGCCCGCTGGTTATTGACGCTCGGCGGGGTGTGCTGGTCGCACCACTCCTGGGCGTTGTGATTCTCGCCGGCCTCTTGATTCGGCGGGTGGGCAAGAGTCGGGCCGAGGGAGAGGAGGCAACGGCCTGGCAGGGGTCACGTGAGGTTCGCGGTGTCCCTCGTGAACTTCGGCGGGTGCTCGAGGTCAGGGTGGTGCGGGTCCTCCTGGCCGTCGTGGCGGTCGGCGTCGTACTGGGGTTGCCCCTGCTGCTTGGCACTTCGGATTCGCTCAAAGCCTCTGCGGTCATTGTCTACGCCATGGTTGCCGTTTCAGTGGTGGTGCTCACCGGCTGGGCGGGACAGGTCTCACTTGGGCAGATCGGCTTCGTCGGGATCGGAGGGGCTGTGGCGGCGTTTGCCACTCGCTCGTGGGGTCTGGACCTTCTCCTTGCCATCTTGCTCGCCGGCATCGTCGGGGCGCTCGTGGCGTTGATCGTTGGTTTACCGGCGCTTCGTCTCCGGGGCCTCTACCTCGGGGTCGTTACCCTTGCTTTTGCCATGGCGGTTTCGGCGTGGCTGGTCAACCCGCAGTACTTCGGTTGGATCCCTGAGGGTCGGATTGAGCGGCCGCCGCTGTTTGGGCGACTGTCACTCGAGTCCCCGACTGCCCTCTACTACCTCTGTCTCGGGGTATTTGCTCTCTCGGCGTTCCTCGTCACGGGTATCCGGCGATCCCGAACCGGCCGCGTGCTCATTGCCGTGCGTGACAACGAGCGGAACGCTCAGGCCTTTGGCATCAGTGTCACGAGAGCCAAGCTGACCGCCTTTGCCCTGAGCGGATTCATCGCCGCAATGGCTGGAGCGACTCTCGTTCACCACCAGCAGGTGGTCTCAGCTCAGCTCGTGGCACCTGAGCAGAATCTTCTGGTGTTCACCGCAGCGGTCGTCGGAGGTCTCGGATCGCTCATAGGCGCCGTGCTTGGCGCCATCTTCCTTCAGGGGGGTGGATGGTTCCTCCCGACTGAACTCCAGGTCCTCGTCACGGGTGCCGGGGTGCTCGTGGTCCTACTCGTGCTGCCCGGTGGACTCGGGGGTCTGGTGTTTCGGTGTCGCGACCTGTGGTTGCGGTCAGTGGCTCGACGTCACGGCATTGTGTCCGCCTCCCTGCTCGCTGACACGGGGGAGATGGACCACAGCGATGGTGCGGCCTCGCCCGGCAAGATTGCCGCAGGTCCGACCGGGACGGGGTCCCAGTCGGATACCGAGGTGCGGTCATGACGGGAACGACCACCACCGAGGTTCGTACCGGTCGATTGGCCGCCGTCCTTCACCCGATCACGTGGGCCCGCACCCTGACGGGAGATGGACCTCTCTATGCATTGGTGATTCTCTTTGGTCTCAATGCTGTGGACGAGCTGACCCGCTCGGCCTTCGGGATTCTCGCGCCAGACATTGCCGACGGTTTCGGGATTGGCCTCGAGGGAATCACGCTGGTGACCTTTGTCGCCTATGCCGCCGCCCTTGGCCTCACGATTCCCATTGCGACGCTGGCCGATCGTGGAAATCGCATCGGACTTGCTCTGTTGGGTGGCGCCGTCCTTGCCATTTTCTCGGTCGGTATCGGACTGGCGGCCTCGGCGTGGATGCTGGGACTGATGCTGGCCGGCGCCCAGATCGGCAAGGCCGTGGTGGACCCTACGCACAACTCCCTGCTGGCCGATTGGTACGACATGGACGTCCGGCCCCGGGTCTATTCGATCCATCGAGCCGCGAATTCCGTCGGTCAGTTCGTGGGGCCCATTTCCGCTGGCCTGCTGGCGGCATGGCTCGGATGGCGGGCACCGTTCATCATCTTTGCCATCCCCACGGTGCTCGTGGTGCTGGCGGGCCTCCGTCTGCGCGACCCCGTGCGGGGCGCTCGCGAGCGTCGAGCCATGGGGGCCTCCGAGGAAGCAATAGCGACCGAAGAGGAGCCTCCCTCGTTCGCCGAGGCGTGGCGAATGTGTTGGAAAATCGACAGCCTGCGTCGGATCTACCGTACTCTGCCGTTCCTCGCCCCCGCGCTGGCAGGCTTCCTGCTGTTTGCCTCTTTCTATTACGAACAGGTCTTCAACCTCGGTGCCGCCCAGCGCGGGTTCATCGGATCGCTCACTGAGCCCTTCCAGCTGCTCGGCCTCGTACTCGGCGCCCGGATCGGCATGAAGTTGTTCGCCCGTGATCCTGCCGCAGTATTCAGATTCCTGGGATGGGTGGTAGGCATCACCACTATTGGGGCCGTCGTGTTCGCGCTCGCCCCGAACCTCGGTGTCGCCATTGGTGCCAACATCGTGATCACCTCCTGTCTGGCGTTCCTGACACCAGGAATCTTCTCGGCGCTCTCGCTCGCCATTCCGGCGCGAGCACGCGCCATGGGGTTCTCCATGGGGTCAGTGTTTGTGTTGCCCGGGCTGGCGTTGATACCCGTCATCGGGGCCATCGGCCAGGCCTATGGACTCCGGGTCGGCATGCTGGCCATGGTGCCGATGTTCCTCATCGGCGGGCTGGCCATCTCGTCCGCTGGTGCGTTCATCAAGCGTGACATCGCTGATGTTTGGACCACCTCTGCTGCCCTCTCCGAGGTTGCCGCCGAGCGGCAGCGGGGTGATGTGAAGCGCCTCTTGGTGCGCGACCTCGAGGTCGCCTACGGCGATGTTCAGGTCCTCTTCGGAGTGAACCTCGAGGTCGACGAAGGGCGAATCGTCGCTCTGCTGGGAACGAATGGGGCGGGCAAGTCAACGTTGCTCAAGGCCATCAGCGGTGTCGTCGAGGCTGACCGAGGGGCGGTCATCGTCGATGGACGAGATGTCACCCACGCTCCGCCCGAAGAGATCGCCCAGCGCGGTGTGGTGCAGGTTCCGGGAGGCCACGGTGTCTTCCCCACATTGTCGGTGAGGGAGAACCTTGCCATGGCGGGATGGTTGAATCGACGTCGCACCGACGAGGTCGACCGCCGGGTCGCCGATGTGCTCGAGCGGTTCCCGATCCTCGCCCGTCGCATCGATGAGCCCGCAGCAGACTTGTCCGGTGGACAGCAGCAGATGCTGGCGCTGGGCATGGCACTGGTACAGGGCCCACAGTTGGTCCTCATCGATGAACTCTCCCTCGGTCTCGCCCCAATCGTCGTCGAGCAACTCCTTCCGATGGTGCGCGAACTTCGTGACAACGGTGCCACCGTCGTCGTGGTGGAGCAGTCGGTCAACGTCGCATTGGCCCTCGCTGACGACGCCTACTTCATGGAGAAGGGTCAAATCCGGTTCCATGGGCCCACTGCCGAGCTGCTCGAGCGGCCCGACGTGTTGCGGTCGGTGTTCCTTGAGGGAGCGGCCTCGGGTATGGCGCTGAAGGCATCCGAACCCGATGGGGCGTCACCGACACAGGCTCCAGGGGGCGGCAGGGGGAGTGTGGGAACTCCGGCCAGTGAAGCCGAGGTACCCGCGGTCCTGCGTGTGCAAGGTGTGAGTGTCCGCTTCGGGGGGATCCGGGCCGTGGACGATGTCTCCGTCGAGGTCCGTCCCGGTGAGATCGTCGGAATCATCGGCCCCAATGGGGCGGGGAAGACGACGCTGTTCGATCTGATCTGTGGCTATCTGCCGCTTGACGGTGGCCGGATTGAACTCGGCGGGCAAGACGTGACCGCCATGACACCAGACGGGCGGGCCACCATGGGACTGGGTCGCTCGTTCCAGGACGCCCGGCTCTTTCCGAACCTCACCGTTGAGGACGCCATCAAGGTGGCGATGGATCGTTGGACCCCCGTCCGCGACCCTCTTGTGGCCGCGCTCCAGCTGCCCGCTGTGTACGACTCCGAGCAGTGGGTGGCGACGCGCACCGATGAACTTATCGAGGTCCTGGGCCTTGGAGCGTTCAGATCGAAATATGTCAGCGAGCTCTCAACCGGTTCACGCCGCATCGTGGACCTGGCATGCATCGTGGCGCATCGGCCTTCCGTCGTTCTCTTCGACGAGCCGTCGAGCGGAATCGCCCAGCGGGAGTCTGAGGCCCTTGGACCGGTCATTACTCGGGTAGCGACCGAACTGGGGGCCGCCGTCTTGGTCATCGAGCACGATATGGCACTCCTCTCAGCCGTCGCTGACCGTCTCGTTGCGCTCGATCGTGGGCGCCTGATCGCCCACGGTGCGGTCGATTTCGTGCTACACCACCCAGAGGTGGTGGGGTCGTATCTCGGCACCACGGCCGGCGTGATCGCCCGCAGTGGCGAGGCAGGTTGGGAGTGAGATGGGGGGAACCATGGAGCAGCCACCGAAGTCCTCGGCAATTCGTCGCTACGTGCCTTTGTTGGCCGTCGTGGCCGTCATCGCCGTCGTTGCCGTCGTCGTGGCCGTCACGGGTGGTCGTGGTGGTGACGACCCGTCGGTTACCGCTGGTGGCAGCGCCGCTGGGGGATACACCTACCAAACCGAGTGGGGCGGCGAGGTGACACTGCCGGTGGGTGTCTTGCCGTTCCGGGTGGCCGAGCAGCTCGGCATTGAGGTCGACTGGCCCCAGACCTGTGACACCGGGCGGGGGGCCGCCGCCGTCCCGACCTACTTCGCACCAGAGTGTTACGCGCCCTTCAACGGAGACAACGGGGGCAGCACGTGGGAGGGGGTCACGGGCGACACGATCAAGGTCGTCGTGTACCAGGCTCCCGAAGAAGACGCCATCCTTGACGCCATCTCCGGGGCGGTGACCGACGACACCCCTGAGCAGGTGACCGCCACCTACCAACAACTGATCCCATTCTTCAACGAGTACTACGAGACCTATGGCCGCAAGGTTGAGCTCGTCGTTTACGAGGCCTCGGGAACAGCCATTGATGAGGTGGCCGCTCGCGCCGCTGCCGCAGAGATCGCCGAGGAAATCAAGCCCTTTGCCGTCTGGGGAGGCCCAGCGATCACCAACGCCTTCAACGACGAACTCGCTGCCCGCGGCATCCTGTCGTTCGGCGGTGGAGGAAGTGGCCCCGAGTACTTCGAAGAGCGGGATCCCTACCTGCTCGGCATCACCATGTCGTCGTGGCAGTTCCGTCGCCACCTCGTGGAGTTCATCGACAAGCAACTCATAGGGCGCCCCGCTCGACACGCTGGCGACCCGGCTCTCGCCGCCACGGACCGAACTTTTGGGCTCGTCTATCTCGACAACGGACCATCAGCAGCGGAGAGCGCCGATCAGTTGAAGGCGGGAATTGAGGAAGCCGGAGGGGAACTCGCCGTCACGGCGACGTACCGCAACCCGCTCGACGTCTCCGCCGAGGCTCCGGGAGTAATCGCCCGCCTCAAGGACGCCGGCGTCACCACCGTTATGTTGGTCGGTGACCCGCTCAGCCCGGCCACCTTCACCCGGGTGGCCACCGACCAGGGCTACTTCCCCGAATGGCTGGTGGCGGGATCCCCGTTGGCGGACACGACGGTGTTCGCCCGAACCTATGACCAACAGCAGTGGCGGAATGCGTTCGGCATCTCGACCCTCGTGGCCCGCAGCGACCCGCAGATGTCCAACGGACGTCGGCTCTTTCGCTGGTACAACTGTGACGACCCCCCGGCATCGGACACCATCGAGCTCATCTACCCGAACCCTGCCGTGTTCTTTTCCGCCTTGCAGGGTGTGGGACCCAACCTGACTCCACAGAACTTCCGTCAGGCACTGTTCAATGCCAACCCCACACCACGGGGGATCACCAACCCGTCACTGTCGTGGGGGACCGCGGCCAAGGGTCGATGGACCGACGCCGATTATCAGGGCATCGATGACGCCACCATGGTGTTCTGGGATGTTGAGGCCACCGGACCTGACGAGAATGGTCGGGAAGGCCAAGGAATGTATGCCTATGTCGACGGCGGGAAGCGGTACCTCGCCGGTGAATGGCCCGAGGGCGCGGAGCGGGCCTTTGAGTCCGACGGGGCAGTGACCCTCTACGAGGAGCCGCCCGCAAGTGAGCGCTATCCGGAGTACCCCTCGCGCTGCAGCAAGTAGTGGGCCTCAGCCGGCGGGGGTGAACTCGGCTGGCATCCGCTTGATGCCGTTGATGAACGCCGAGCGGAGCCGGTCGGGTTCACCGGTGACGGCAATGGTGGGGAGCCGGGCAAGTAGCTCATCGAACATGATTCGGATTTCCCGCCGGGCGAGGTTGGCCCCGAGGCAGAAATGGGGCCCGCCGGCGCCGAAGGCAACGTGGTCGTTGGGTGTGCGGGTGACATCGAATCGGTCAGGTTCGTCGAATACAGCGCTGTCCCGATTCCCTGACAGGTACAACATGACCACCCGGTCGCCCTCGGCGATCCGCTGGCCGCCCAGTTCGGTGTCGGCGGTGGCGGTCCGCCGGAAGTGGATGACCGGACTGGCCCATCGAACGATCTCCTCCACGGCGCCGTGGCCCACTCCCTGAGGGTCGGCCAACCACTTCTGTCGTTCGTCGGGAAATTGGGTCAGCGCCCAGATGCCGTGACTGATGGCAGTTCTCGTCGTCTCGTTACCGGCGACCACCAGCAGCACGAAGAATGAACCCAGTTCCGACGGGGTGAGCCGCTCTCCGTCAACCTCGGCGTGCACGAGCGCCGTGGCGATGTCATCACGCGGCTCCCGAAGCCGCTGTTCGGCCAGCTGGAGTCCGTACTGGAATAGTTCCATGCCCGCATTGACGAGATCGCCCACGGTGAGGACGTATTCGGGGTCGCCGAATCCGAGAATGACGTTGGAGAGTTCGAACATGCGCTGCTCGTCCTCGGGGGGTATCCCCATCATGTCGCAGATGACCTGCAGCGGAAGTGGTGCGGCGATGTCACGGACCACGTCACACTCGCCCTGTCCGGCGATGGCGTCAACGATGGCCTTGGCCCGGCGGGCAATGGTCTCCTCGAGGTTCGCAATCTGTCGGGGCGTGAAACCCGTGGAGATCAGCCGCCGGATCTTCGTGTGTCGGGGGGCGTCCATGTTGATGATCGAACCGAGAAATTCGGCGAGCTCATCAGGGATGTCTCCAATGTTGGTGCCACCGCGGCCTGAGGCGAACAGTTCCGGGTGGCGACTGACCTCCATGATGTCGGCGTGTCGGGTGACCGCCCACCAGTCCCAGTCAGTCGTTCCAGCGAGGAATGGAATGCCACACTGCCTCGAGACGGGTAGCTCTTGGCGCAGACGCCGGAAGAATACCTCGCGCTCGTCGTGCAGCCAGGTCGATCCTTGACCGAGGTCGATCTCGTCGACGGGAACCTCGTCGGGCCGCCGGTCGCCGAGCCAGTCGATTCCGGTGCCGAGAACACGGAGTTCGTCAGCAGTGAAGGCTGAGCCGTCGGGATGGTTGATGGTTCCCTCGGGAGACAGGCGCCATTCAAGGGTGCCAACTCGGCCTCCCGTCGCCCGTCCGGTCAGTGGGTCGTGGCCAAAGATCTCCTCGTCTGCGGGTCGGTCCGGCATCAGCCCTCCTGAAGCTCGCTCACAATCGGGGCCCAGAAGCCGGGCGGTGTCGCATACGGGGCGTAGAACGACACTCGCTGCACCACATCCCCGAAGCGCTGCAGGATCCCGGAGGCGACCTGATCAGGTTCGGCGACAACAGCGAAGGTCCTGAGGATGTCGTCATCGATGAGGTTTCCCATCTCCACCCACTTGCCCTCCTTGGACAGGGCGTTCAGCTCAGGTTGAAGATCACCCCAGCCGTGATGGTCGAGAACACCTCGGTAGTTGGGTGTCGAACCGTAGAAGGCGATCTGGCTTCGAACGCCTGCGGCGTTGGCCGCCATCGTCGCCTCGTCAGGCCCCGTGACGACAAAGGCGGGAAGGGACAGGTCAACGTCAGCGGTGCTGCGACCGGCGGCGGCCGCCCCCCGCTCCAGCGCCGGCATGGTGACCTCACGCAGGTAGGACTCGGTGGTGAAGCCGTGAACGAGCATGCCGTCACACACCTCACCGACGACCTCGGTCATGCGTTCCCCCACGGCAGCGAGAAAGATCTTGGGTGTGCCATGAGGGTTGGGGCCGGGGTTGAAGAACGGTGTGATGAGCGTGTGTTGATAGAAGTCGCCGCGGAAGTCGAGCTTCTCCGTTCCCTCAAAGGACGCCCAGATCGCGCGCATGGCCAGAACGAACTCGCGCATACGAGCTGCCGGAGAGTCCCACGGCATCGAGAACCGGCGTGTGATGTGGGCCCGTACCTGGCTACCGAGACCAAGCAGGAACCGGCCGCCGGAGAAGGCCTGGAGATCCCAGCCGATCTGAGCCGTGACGAAGGGGTTACGCGCAAAGGCCACGGCAATGCCGGTGCAGAGCTCAATGCGCTCGGTGTGTTCGGCGGCCAACAGCAGTGGGAAGAACGGATCATGGGCAGTCTCGGCGGTGACGAGCCCGTCGAATCCATCGTTCTCGGCGCGCACGGCGTCACGTCCGACGTTCGCCAGATCCCCGCCGATGCCTCGGTCTACTCGCATGACGCCTCCTATCCCCGCCGGTGGCCTGCCCTAACAACAGGAGCCTCTCCGGGTCCTCGGGGGAGGCTAGGTCACTCACCCTCTTCGCGCAGGAACTCTTCAACTTCGGCCACGAGTTCGTCTCCGGCCAGCAGCAGACTCGGATCGTCGGTCATCGCCGAACGCCGCTCAAGATCGGCGACCATGGCCTCATGCTCGCTGTTTCCGGCAACGAGCGCACTGATGTGTTCGATCGTTGCTGCGGCTTCGCGGGCGAGGTCCCCAGTGGGGAACTCGAGGCCGGTCACTCTTTCGAGCATGCCGATGTGGGCCAGGGTCGCCGCCGGTGATGGGATCGCCGCTGCGTAGTGGGGGACCTGGGCCCACAGCCCCACGGCAGGGAGACCGACGTCGGCGCACCGGCGTTCAATCGCGGCGGCGACACCGGCGGGGACATCAATCCGACCGGGAAGGAAGCCGACACGTTCGGCGAGTTCTTCGGTCGTGGCTGTCGCCACGACGGTAACCGGACGGGTGTGGGCCACCGGGGCGGGATAGGCGCCGAGGTCGACCACCAGACTGACATCGAAGTCATGGGCAAGGTCCACCACTGTTCGGGCGAAGGCCCGCCACTGGTGATCCGGTTCCGCCCCAGTGAGAAACAGAACGTCGCGCCCGTTGCGGTCGGTTCCGGCTCGCAGTTCGATGTGTGGCCAACTGAGACCTCTGACCTGTCCGTCTTCAAGATGCATCACCGGCCGACGTGCCCGATGGTCGAGGAGGCTGTCGGTATCGAAGGTGGCGACGGTGACGAGTTCGGTCTCTGCCATCAGGTGTTTCATGGTGGCGGCAGCTGCCAGACCAGCGTCGATCCAGCCTTCGAGACCGACGATGAGCACGGGTTCGGTCAGCTCCGGGGAGGAAACGAGTTCATGCATGACGCTCACAGCCTCGCCACCGCATCTTTGGCCGCCTGAGCGAGGAGCTCAACGGTGTCACCAAACCCGGAGAATTCCTGGCTGCCGCGGTTTCCCATGGCGCCGCCGGCGTAGCGACTGAATACCCCTTCGAGGATGCAGGCCAGCTTCCAGTAGCCGAAGGCCACGTAGAAGTCGATGGCGCTGGTATCCCGCCCCGTCCGTTCGGTATACCGCTCCAGAAGGTCCGCCCGGGTTGGGAAGCCGACTGCGCCCGAGGCGGGTGTTACTGACAGTGGGCCCGATTCGCCGGGATCAGTCCAGTAGACGAGCAAGAGGCCAAGATCGGCCAGAGGATCCCCGAGCGTGCAGAGTTCCCAATCGAGTACGGCCACGACGTCGCCGTCGGGTCCGAGCATGCAGTTGTCGAGCCGGTAGTCACCGTGCACGATCGCTGCGGGGCCTTGTTTAGGGATCAGGGAACACAATCGGGAATGCACCTCATCCATGACCGGCAGGTCCCGTGATCGGGAAGCCTCGAACTGTCGGTGCCAGCGCTTCAACTGCCGTTCGATGTAGCCGTCGTGTCGTGCCAGATCCCCAAGACCAATGACCTCAGGATCCACGGCGTGGATGTCGGCCAGCACGCCAATGAGCGATTCACCTGCCTGAGTCCGCTGCTCTGGCGTCAGCACTTCAGCATCGGCGGTGTCGCGCACGATGATTCCGTCCACGAACTCCATCACGTAAAAGGGTGCTCCGTTGACGCTCTCATCCGTGCACATCCCCACGACCGGCGGAACGGGAACGTCGGTGGGGGCCAAGGCAGAGATGATGCGGTGCTCGCGCCCCATGTCATGCGCCGTGGCGAGGACCTGACCGAGCGGTGGCCGGCGCAGCACCCATCGATGACCGGCCGCATCCTCAACCCGGAAGGTCAGGTTCGAGTGGCCTCCAGTGATGAGATCGAAACCCAAGGGCGGAGTTACCTCGTCGGCGTGACGGGCCAACCACGCAGTGACCTCAGCGGGGTTGATCCCCGGCGGGGCGGCATCGTTGGGGGTCGCATGGAGGTCGCTCGGTGGCACGTCGCCACGCTACCGGTTCGCCGGTCAGGGGGCGCCACGTCGAGGCCGTATCGTGGGGGAATGGTCATCGATGTCACGGATGCGACCTTTGAGGTCGAGGTCTTAGAGCGTTCGGAGTCCACTCCTGTGGTCGTCGACCTGTGGGCGACCTGGTGTGGCCCTTGCCGGACGCTCGGACCGATTCTCGAGGCGGTCGTGGGAGAGACCGAGGGAGCGGTGATCCTCGCCAAGGTTGACACCGATGCGAACCCTCAGACCTCGGCTGCCTTCTCCGTGCAAAGCATTCCTGCGGTCTATGCCGTGGTGGACCGCAAGGTCGTCAATGGCTTCATCGGCGCCCGAGGGGAGCGGGAGGTCCGGGATTTTGTCGACTCTCTCACCCAATCACCGGAGCAGCAGGAGGTCGCAGCCCTGGTCGCTGCCGGAGACGAAGCCTCATTGCGCCGCGCGGTTGAGGTCCTTCCTGGGGACGAGGCTGCGGTGTCTGCCCTCGCAGCGCTCCTCGTTGACGCTGGCGTATACGACGAGGCACTCGGTCTTCTCGAGCGCATCCCGGCATCGGCTACCACCCGCCAGGTGGCAGCCCGGGCGCGCCTGCTGCAACGTGGCGAGATGCCCGGTGGTGACAGCGCCGTTGAGGCCCGGCTCGAAGTTCTCCTTGATCTCGTGAAGGAAGACACCGATGCTCGTAGCGAGTTCCTTGACCTGCTCGAGGTGATCGG